>NZ_JBKOTV010000006.1:0-129017 GCF_049738055.1 Streptococcus sp. CL6.22
CGATTTGATAACTTCACAATCAATAACAATAAACTATACTATTTAGATAATGGACAAGGTAAGCTCAAAACAGGTTACTTTGTACTGATTGATGATGGTATGGCTACAACCCACTATCATTTCCTTGTATATGCAGACCAATCTGGTGAGGTTCTTAAGATGAAACGCTTGCCATCAAGATTTTCAGATTATTTTGACAAAGAAATCGATGGTTTCTATGGTCAAAAAATTAAGATTACACAGCCAAATAAGTATGAATATTACAAGGTTCTTGTGGTAAAATAAATAGATAAGCAATCTTCACAACGAATATAAAATTAAAATGTGCAAATCATTTTCAAGAGGCTTTAGATTTCTTGTATTTTAAAAGAAACTAAGGCCTTTTGTGGATTTATAAGGGGATAGAGAGGATATAAAATTATGAAAAGGAGTTTGTCATGAAAATGAAAAATACATTTGTAGAATTGGAACAATTTGAAGATATTTACAGTTGGTGATATCTATTCCCAAAGCAAAGCTAGTGTTTTGCTACTAATGGGTTAATTAAACGGATTTATGATTATATTACTTGAATTTTTAGTGTTTATATTGATTTTAATCAATATTTTAGCTCCTCCGATTTATCTAGGTAGTCAACTCTCTAAAGCATTTTATGACAAACGCTCTATATTTCTTTGGGTAGTTTTTCATCTATTTGCTACCTTCGTTTTTCCGAGTTTCTTGCATGTTGCCAATTTATTATTCTTTTATATAATATTTTGGATTGTGTTAAAGAAAAAGAAGAAGGAAGCTCTCTTTCTTGCCCTTTATCTATTTATGTTTTATCAAAGTATTCGATATTTGGTTTTGACATTTATAATACGATTGATATTTGACTACTCTGAACTATCTGATTTCTTGCATAGTGGATTTGATTCTGTATTTAGTTTGATTTCGTTGTTTTTGTCTGTTGTCATTTTAAGACGATGGGGAATTGATTTCAATATATTATTTTTAGATAAATTTCAATCGTTAGTGACGAAAAGTATGTGGATCTTATCCTTATTGTTTGGTTTCAGACTGTTTTCATCCATCATGTCTGGAGGATGTAATCCTTTCTACGTTCGATTTGATACGACCATTTCTCTCCTGATTTTCATCCTATTTTTCTCTTGGCTCTTTTACATTAAGCATTTGGAGCAGGTTTATCGTGATGAGCAGACCATTCAGAGACAAGAAGATGAAAATCGTTCCTTGCAAGGGATGGTGGATAAGCTGGGTCATCTCTATGATGAAGTTCGAGGTTTCCGTCATGATTTTGCAGGGATTGTCGCCAGCATGGAGCCTGCCATAGCTAATCAAGACATGGCTGAGGTGTCTACCATTTATCAAGATGTCTTTCTAAAGACCAATGAAAAGCTGAGAAAGGCGGACTACACGGCCTTTAATCTCCACAATATCCATGATATAGCCATTCGCAATACCTTGGCAAAAGCCATGATTGTGGCAGATAATCAGGGAATTCATTTTAGTTTGGAGACGGTGGGGGTTGTCGAAGAGCTGGATTTGCCGATGTTGGAGGCTATCCGTATCCTCTCTATCCTCACGACAAATGCCTTAGAGGCAGCCAGTGAGGCGGAAAATCCGCAGATTCGGGTTGCTTTATTGGCAGGCGATAGGAGTGTCCGTTTTATCATTGAAAACACTCGTAAGAAAGAAGAGCTAAATCCCAGCATTCTCAGTCAAAAGGGTTACTCGACCAAGGGTAACCACAGTGGACTGGGCTTAGCGACCTTGGAGGATATGGTTTTTCATTATGATTTGAACTTAGATACTCAGCTAGGAGAAACGACTTTTAGACAAGATTTAGAATTGCCATTTAAGGATGAGAAACGAGGTGGAGAGGAATGAGAATTTTAGTTTTGGAAGACGATAGAGTACAGCAGGGGCGTATAGAGCAGACTTTACTAGATATTGGTCGCTCTCGCAATTTAAGATTGGAAATTGATATTGCCAAAAACTATGGGGACGTTGAAAAGTATTCTCAGTATTTTGACCATTACCAGCTCTATTTATTGGACTTAGAGATTGATGGAGAGCGTGAACGGGGCTTTCAGGTTGCTCAACAGGTTCGGGAGCGGGATCCTTTTACAAGCATTGTCTTTGTGTCCACGCACTCGGAGGCCTTGCCTCTAGCTTTTCGCTATCACTTGTCTGCCTTGGATTTTATTTCCAAGGATCAGCCAGAGGAAGATTACCGTCATCAGTTGGAGCGCTGTCTGGACTATGTACTGGCAGTGGACAAGAGGGAAAATATGCGTCTCTTCACCTATAGTTTTGAGGGAAGACGGGGCTTTACTCTGCCCTACCATGAGATTTTAGCCTTTGAAACCTCAGTGGAATCCCATCGTATCAAGGTCTATTATGCCAATCATTCTATCAAGACCATTTACGGCAGTCTTAAGGATATCGCTGCCAAGGCTGAAAAAGATTACTTTGTCTATGCCAATCGCAATACTTTAGTCAGTTTACAGGCCATTGAAGAGATGACTGCCACAGAAGTGACCTTGTTAGAAGGCTTGCACTTCCCCGTATCACGGACAGCCAGAAGAACCCTTAAAAAACATCTCAATGTCTAATATCTGTTAGACTTGGATAAGTTTATCAATAAGAATGTCGGAAAAATTTCTGATATTCTTATTTTTTTGACTTATTTTTCGAATAGATAGGTAAGAGGAAAAAGGAAGGAGCCTAGTTCATGTATCTACCAATTTTTTATCCGTGGTTCATTAAATTATTTTTTAAATAAAATTTAATTTAGTTATTCATTTTCGAAATTTTTTTCGAATAGATAAGTAAGAGAAAAAAGGAAGGAGCCTGGTTTATGTATCTACCAATCTTGTATCCGTGGTTCATTAAATTATTTTTTAAATAAAATTTAATTTAGTTGTTCATTTTCGGATTGTTTTTCGAATAGATAAGTGAGAGGGAAAAAAGAAAGGAATAAAATAATGAAAGAACATTACTATGGATTTGTTGAGCTAACTTCGGAAGAATTGACCGATATTCAAGGTGGAGAAAATTGGGCGAAGACCCTTGCAGATTGGTACATTGGATTTCGTAGAGGTTTAGGTTTTTAGGAGGATAAGCGATGAATGAAATGACTAACGAGTATACTATTGAAGTACTAAAGGAAAGCGACTTAGCTTTGCTGGTGGGTGGTAGCAAGGAAAGTTATCAAGGGGGTCTAATTACAGGTCTATTGTTACGTAGTGTATTTATTGGAACTCCATTTTTTAGAGGATAAGATTTAGAAAAAATAGAACAAGAGGAGAAAAAGATGACAAATTTTGACAAAATGGAACAGAACTTTGTAGCTCTTACAGAAGAAGAGTTGATGGATGTGGATGGGGGGATTGCACCAATTATTATTGGTGGTGTAGTTATTAGTTGGAAATTAATTGGAGGTGTAGCTGCGCTTGCTACAGCTTCAGCAGGTGCCGGCATAGCTGCAGGATATTATGCTAATCGACCATAATTTTGGATTTATATATGAGATTTGTTAAATTAATGCTGAAGATTTGGCCTGAGCTTATGGTATTACTTAGTTCAATATCTTATACAATTATAAGGTTGGTAGCTGATGTGAATAAGCTACCCTTACCTACATGGTTTGATGATTTTAATATACCAACAATTTCATTATTTTTAATGGTATTCATTTTATTATATAGAAGTAAAGGAGAAAAGAATGGATAAATTTCAAGTAGTTGATGAGAAAGATTTGCAAGTAATTGAAGGAGGAATTGAACCTATTTCGATTATATTTGGCCTAAGTGCTATTGCATTTGGCGCATTTGGGGCTGGTTACACATTTGGTTCAGATTTGGCTCGTCGTGGGCGTTAGATAATGAATAACCGCAATCTGAATCTTAATACATTGTTACCTAAACTAGCCACGATATTTCCTTTATTGGGAATAACTCTTAATCTCGCGCTTCATGTGATTCGTACAGGTTCGTTAGTATCCTTTAATTGGCAATGGACTTTGGTTGGTTTGCTTTTCGCAGGATATTTTGGTATTTTTCGCAAAGATTTGTCAAAAAATAATCAAAATTATAAATGAAGAACATGAATCTAAAGGATTTTGTGCATGAGAATGGTAGCGTTTTTCCGCTATTCTTGTCAGGTAAATAGGAGTCTAGCATGAAAACATTTTTATTAGGTTTTGCTGAGGGTTATTTTATCGTATCGCTCATAATCTACAACGTAACGTATTTGATGTTGAAAAATCCGATTAATACCCTATTTTATCCATACCCTGTTTTATTTGGGCTCTTTTATCTAGAATATAAGGTCAATAAAAAGCAAGTAGAGTAAGTAGCTAAGAATGACTTGTTAGTTTGCACTGAAAATGGTTAGGGTAGAATCTAAGAATGCATCACATCGGAGTTTAAAAGGAGTAACTATGAATCGTAATTTAGAACGGTGTTATCTATTCTGACTATGAATAGATCATACCAGAGGTGGCTTAGAAATAACAGGGACATTAGAAATTGTAGTAATAAATAGGATGTCATAAATGTTACTATCAATGATTTATTTGTTCCAAGTTTGCCTAGGGTGACAGTAAAACATCAATTTCCTTTCATACCATATTTTTAGTAGGTAGGGCGTTTGTTCTGCCTATTTTCTTTATCCAAAAAGTGCAGTTGGGAGGGAGATAGGCGCATTTGGGGAGGAAGTCCAGTTTTTGTTTGGGGATTGGGGTAAGATAGGTATTATCAGATGAGTTTAGAAAAAAGGAGATGAATATGAAATTTGGGAAACGTCACTATCGTCCGCAGGTGGATCAGATGGACTGCGGTGTAGCTTCATTAGCCATGGTTTTTGGCTACTATGGTAGCTATTATTCTTTGGCTCACTTACGAGAATTGGCAAAGACGACCATGGATGGGACGACGGCCTTGGGCTTGGTCAAGGTGGCAGAGGAGATTGGCTTTGAGACGCGAGCTATTAGGGCAGATATGACGCTCTTTGACTTGCCAGATTTGACCTTTCCTTTTGTTGCTCATGTACTTAAGGAAGGGAAATTGCTCCACTACTATGTGGTGACTGGGCAGGATAAGGACAGCATTCATATTGCCGATCCAGATCCCGGGGTGAAGTTGACTAAACTGCCACGTGAGCGTTTTGCGGAAGAATGGACAGGAGTGACTCTTTTTATGGCACCGAGTCCAGACTACAAGCCTCATAAGGATCAAAAGAATGGTCTGCTCTCTTTTATCCCTATATTAGTGAAACAGCGTGGCTTGATCGCTAATATCGTTTTGGCAACACTCTTGGTAACCTTGATTAACATTGTGGGTTCTTATTATCTGCAGTCTATAATTGATACCTATGTGCCAGATCAGATGCGTTCGACGTTGGGGATTATTTCTATTGGTTTGGTGATTGTTTATATTCTTCAGCAGATCTTGTCTTACGCTCAGGAGTATCTCTTACTTGTTTTGGGGCAACGCTTGTCGATTGATGTGATTTTGTCCTATATCAAGCATGTTTTTCACCTGCCTATGTCCTTTTTTGCGACACGCAGGACAGGGGAAATCGTGTCTCGTTTTACAGATGCTAACAGTATCATCGATGCGCTGGCTTCAACCATTCTTTCGATTTTCTTGGACGTGTCAACGGTCGTCATTATTTCCCTTGTTTTATTTTCACAAAATACCAATCTCTTTTTCATGACCTTATTGGCGCTTCCTATCTACACAGTGATTATCTTTGCCTTTATGAAGCCGTTTGAAAAGATGAATCGGGATACCATGGAAGCCAATGCGGTTCTGTCTTCTTCTATCATCGAGGACATCAACGGTATTGAGACCATTAAGTCTTTGACTAGTGAAAGTCAGCGTTACCAAAAGATTGATAAGGAATTTGTGGATTATCTGAAGAAATCCTTTACCTATAGTCGGGCAGAGAGTCAGCAAAAGGCTCTGAAAAAAGTTGCCCATCTCTTGCTCAATGTCGGCATTCTCTGGATGGGGGCTGTTCTGGTCATGGATGGCAAGATGAGTTTGGGGCAGTTGATTACCTATAATACTTTGCTTGTTTACTTTACCAATCCTTTGGAAAATATCATCAATCTGCAAACCAAGCTTCAGACAGCGCAGGTTGCCAATAACCGTCTGAATGAGGTTTATCTGGTAGCTTCTGAGTTTGAGGAGAAGAAAACAGTTGAGGATCTGAGCTTGATGAAGGGAGAGATGACTTTCAAGCAGGTTTACTATAAGTATGGTTATGGTCGAGATGTCTTGTCAGATATCAATTTGACTATTCCGCAGGGTTCTAAGGTGGCTTTTGTGGGAATCTCAGGGTCAGGTAAGACGACCTTGGCCAAGATGATGGTTAATTTTTACAACCCAAGTCAGGGAGAGATTAGTCTGGGTGGTGTCAATCTCAATCAGATTGATAAAAAGGCCCTGCGCCAGTACATCAACTATCTGCCTCAACAGCCCTATGTCTTTAACGGAACGATTTTGGACAATCTTCTTTTGGGAGCCAAAGAGGGGACAACACAGGAAGATATCTTAAGGG
The DNA here is from genome assembly GCF_049738055.1 of Streptococcus sp. CL6.22. Classification (GTDB taxonomy): domain Bacteria; phylum Bacillota; class Bacilli; order Lactobacillales; family Streptococcaceae; genus Streptococcus; species Streptococcus mitis_DJ. Next base: position 6,574 of record NZ_JBKOTV010000006.1, read on the forward strand.
CGGTCGAGTTGGCAGAGATTCGGGAGGACATTGAGCGCATGCCACTGAATTACCAGACAGAATTGACTTCGGATGGGGCAGGGATCTCAGGTGGTCAACGTCAGAGAATCGCTCTGGCACGTGCTCTCTTGACAGATGCGCCGATCTTGATTTTGGATGAGGCGACCAGCAGTTTGGATATTTTGACAGAGAAGCGGATTGTCGATAATCTTATGGCTTTAGACAAGACCTTGATTTTCATTGCTCACCGCTTGACCATTGCTGAGCGGACAGAGAAGGTTGTTGTTTTGGATCAGGGCAAGATTGTCGAAGAAGGAAAGCATGCTGATTTGCTTGCACAAGGTGGCTTTTACGCCCATTTGGTGAATAGCTAGAAAGAGGAGAGGATGAAACCAGAATTTTTAGAAAGTGCGGAGTTTTATAATCGTCGTTACCATAATTTTTCCAGTCGGGTGATTGTCCCCATGTCGCTTCTGCTCGTGTTTTTGCTTGGATTTGCAACTTTTGCAAAGAAGGAGATGAGTTTGTCTACTAGAGCTACTGTCGAGCCTAGTCGTATCCTGGCAAATATCCAGTCAACTAGCAATAATCGTATTCTTGTCAATCATTTGGAAGAAAATAAGCTGGTTAAAAAGGGAGAACTGTTGGTTCAATATCAAGAAGGGGCAGAGGGTGTCCAAGCGGAGGCCTATGCTAGTCAGTTGGACATGCTCAAGGATCAAAAAAAGCAATTGGAGTATTTGCAAAAGAGCCTGCAAGAAGGGGAGAACCACTTTCCAGAGGAGGATAAGTTTGGCTACCAAGCCACCTTTCGCGACTACCTCAACCAAGCAGGCAGTCTTAGGGCTAGTACATCGCAACAAAACGAGACCATCGCGTCCCAGAATGCAGCAGCTAGCCAAACCCAAGCTGAAATCGGAAACCTCATCAGCCAAACAGAGGCTAAAATTCGCGATTACCAGACAGCTAAGTCAGCTATTGAAACAGGCGCTTCCTTGGCCAATCAGAATCTAGCCTACTCTCTCTACCAGTCCTACAAGTCTCAGGGTGAGGAAAATCCGCAAGCTAAAGCTCAGGCAGTTGCGCAGGTTGAAGCGCAGCTTTATCAGTTAGAATCTAGTCTTGCGACTTACCGCGTCCAGTATGCAGGTTCAGGTACCCAGCAAGCCTATGCGTCAGGTTTAAGCAGTCAATTAGAGTCCCTTAAATCCCAACACTTAGCAAAGGTTGGTCAGGAATTGACCCTTCTAGACCAGAAAATCTTGGAGGTGGAGTCAGGTAAGAAGGTACAGGGAAATCTTTTAGACAAAGGGAAAATTACGGCGAGTGAGGATGGGGTGCTTCATCTTAATCCTGAGACCAGTGATTCTACCATGGTAGCAGAGGGGGCTCTACTAGCCCAACTCTATCCGTCCTTGGAAAAAGAAGGGAAAGCCAAACTCACAGCTTATCTAAGTTCAAAAGATGTAGCAAGGATCAAGGTCGGTGATTCTGTTCGCTATACTACGACTCATGATGCCAAGAATCAAATTTTCTTAGATTCTACTATTACAAGTATTGATGCGACAGCTACTAAGACTGAAAAAGGGAATTTCTTTAAAATCGAGACGGAGACTAATCTAACTTCGGAGCAGGCTGAAAAACTTCGGTACGGGGTGGAAGGTCGCCTGCAGATGATTACGGGCAAGAAAAGTTACCTACGTTATTATTTAGATCAATTTTTGAACAAAGAGTAATGTTCGTATTTTTAGAGTTAAATGATTTTAAAACTGTGAGAAAGATTTTTCTTGCAGTTTTTTCTTTATGATTTTTGAAGTTACTACATTATTTATTCGGTTAAATTCTTGTAATTTTAGGTTTTTTATGGTAGAATGTGCTCAAGTAATACGAAAGGCGAACTTTAAAATGTCAAAACAATTGATCTATTCGGGAAAAGCTAAAGATATCTATACAACTGAGGATGAAAATCTTATTATTTCAACTTACAAGGACCAGGCGACTGCTTTCAATGGTGTCAAGAAGGAGCAGATTGCGGGCAAGGGAGTATTGAATAATCAGATTTCATCTTTTATTTTTGAGAAATTAAATGCGGCTGGTGTGGCGACTCACTTTGTGGAGAAACTTTCAGATACAGAACAACTCAATAAAAAGGTTGAGATTATTCCTCTCGAGGTTGTGCTTCGCAACTACACGGCTGGTTCCTTTTCAAAACGTTTTGGTGTAGACGAAGGAATCGCATTTGAGACTCCGATTGTCGAATTTTACTACAAAAATGATGATTTGGATGATCCATTCATCAATGATGAGCATGTGAAATTCCTACAGATTGCGGATGACCAGCAGATTGCCTACTTGAAGGAAGAAACGCGTCGTATCAATGAACTTTTGAAAGGCTGGTTTGCTGAGATTGGGCTTAAGTTGATTGACTTTAAGCTAGAGTTCGGTTTTGACAAGGATGGCAAGATTATCTTGGCAGATGAATTTTCACCAGATAATTGCCGTTTGTGGGATGCAGATGGCAACCACATGGATAAGGATGTTTTCCGTAGGGGACTAGGTGAATTAACCGATGTTTATGAAGTTGTTTGGGAGAAGCTGCAAGGTTTGAAATAATCTGTTTGCAACGGAAAACCTTCGTCTCTCAACTAAAAGGACTCAGGCTGAAAAGGTCCCCCAGACCTTTTCACTCCGTAGGGGATTGGGAGAACTAACAGATGTTTACGAGATTGTCTGGGAAAAGTTGCAGGGTTTGAAATAACAACCTCAAGGTCGTTGGAACATTGTAAAAGCTGAAATAAAGGAATAAGGATTGATGGATAAACGTATTTTTGTTGAAAAAAAGGCTGATTTTCAGGTCAAGTCAGAGAGTTTGGTGAGAGAACTCCAGCACAACTTGGGACTTTCAAGCTTGAAAAGTATTCGCATCGTGCAAGTGTATGATGTATTTGACTTGGCAGAGGACCTGTTTGCACCTGCAGAGAAACACATCTTCTCTGAGCAGGTGACAGACCATGTCTTGGATGAAGCTGCTGTACAGGCGGATCTTGCTAACTATGCTTTCTTTGCCATTGAAAGCCTGCCAGGTCAATTTGACCAGCGTGCAGCATCTTCACAGGAAGCCTTGCTTTTACTAGGAAGTTCGAGTGATGTAACAGTCAATACCACTCAACTTTACTTAGTCAATAAAGATATTGATGCGACTGAGTTGGAAGCAGTCAAGAACTACTTGCTCAACCCAGTTGATTCTCGCTTCAAGGACATCACGACAGGGATTGCCAAGCAGGAATTTTCAGAGTCAGACAAGACCATTCCAAAATTGACTTTCTTTGAAAGCTATACAGCAGAAGACTTTGCTCGCTACAAGGCTGAGCAAGGGATGGCCATGGAAGTGGATGATTTGCTCTTTATCCAAGACTATTTCAAGTCAATCGAGCGCGTGCCGACGGAAACAGAACTCAAGGTTTTGGACACTTACTGGTCTGACCACTGCCGTCACACAACTTTTGAGACAGAGTTGAAACACATTGACTTCTCCGCATCGAAATTCCAAAAGCAATTGCAGGCGACCTATGACAAATATATTGCCATGCGTGAGGATTTGGGGCGTTCTGAAAAACCGCAAACCTTGATGGATATGGCGACTATTTTCGGTCGTTATGAGCGTGCTAATGGACGTTTGGATGATATGGAAGTGTCAGACGAAATCAATGCTTGCTCAGTAGAAATCGAAGTGGATGTTGATGGTGTGAAAGAGCCATGGCTCCTAATGTTCAAGAATGAAACTCACAACCACCCAACGGAAATTGAGCCATTTGGTGGGGCGGCTACTTGTATCGGTGGTGCTATTCGTGACCCATTGTCAGGTCGCTCATATGTTTACCAAGCTATGCGTATCTCAGGTGCTGGTGATATTACAGCACCGATTTCGGAAACTCGTGCTGGGAAATTACCACAACAAGTCATTTCTAAAACAGCGGCTCATGGTTATTCTTCTTACGGGAATCAGATTGGACTTGCAACAACCTACGTTCGTGAATACTTCCACCCAGGCTTTGTAGCTAAACGCATGGAGCTAGGTGCTGTTGTCGGAGCGGCTCCTAAGAGCAATGTTGTCCGTGAAAAACCGGAAGCGGGAGATGTGATTATTCTCCTTGGAGGTAAGACTGGACGTGATGGTGTCGGTGGTGCGACAGGTTCTTCTAAGGTTCAAACAGTTGAGTCCGTGGAAACTGCTGGTGCTGAGGTTCAAAAAGGGAATGCCATCGAAGAGCGCAAGATTCAACGTCTTTTCCGTAATGGCGATGTCACTCGTCTTATTAAGAAATCCAATGACTTTGGTGCTGGTGGTGTCTGTGTAGCTATCGGTGAATTGGCAGACGGTCTTGAAATTGACCTAGACAAAGTGCCTCTTAAATACCAAGGCTTGAATGGTACCGAAATTGCCATCTCTGAATCTCAAGAACGGATGGCAGTTGTGGTTCGTCCTGAGGATGTAGATGCCTTCGTTGCGGAATGTAACAAAGAAAATATTGATGCTGTTGTAGTTGCGACAGTGACGGAAAAACCAAATCTAGTCATGCACTGGAATGGTGAAACCATTGTCGACTTGGAACGTCGTTTCCTTGATACCAATGGTGTGCGCGTGGTCGTAGATGCTAAGGTTGTGGACAAGGATGTCAAACTCCCAGAAGAGCGTCAAACATCTGCTAACACACTTGAAGTTGATACCCTTGCGGTTCTGTCTGATCTCAACCATGCGAGTCAAAAAGGCTTGCAGACTATCTTTGATTGCTCTGTTGGTCGTTCAACGGTTAATCACCCACTTGGTGGTCGTTACCAACTCACACCAACTGAGGCATCTGTGCAAAAATTGCCAGTTCAACACGGTGTGACTCATACTGCGTCAGTCATGGCTCAAGGTTTCAACCCATATGTAGCAGAATGGTCTCCATACCACGGTGCTGCCTATGCGGTTATTGAAGCGACTGCTCGTTTGGTTGCTGCTGGTGCCAACTGGTCTAAGGCTCGTTTCTCTTACCAAGAGTATTTCGAGCGTATGGATAAACAAGCAGAGCGTTTTGGTCAGCCAGTAGCAGCTCTCCTAGGTTCTATCGAGGCACAAATTCAGCTTGGTTTGCCATCTATCGGTGGTAAGGACTCCATGTCTGGTACCTTTGAAGAATTGACAGTACCGCCAACCTTGGTAGCCTTTGGGGTAACGACAGCAGATAGCCGTAAGGTGCTTTCTCCTGAGTTCAAAACTGCCGGGGAAAACATCTACTACATCCCAGGTCAAGCATTGGCTCAAGAGATTGACTTCGATCTTATCAAATCTAACTTCGCTCAATTTGAAGCCCTTCAAAAGGCTCACAAAGTAACATCTGCCTCGGCTGTCAAATACGGTGGTGTGCTTGAAAGTTTGGCTCTTGCTACTTTTGGGAATCATATCGGTGCAGAGGTGACCTTGCCTGAACTTGAAACGGCTTTGACAGCTCAATTAGGCGGATTTGTCTTCACATCTCCTGAAGAAATTGCTGGAGTAGAGAAAATCGGTCAAACAAGTGCAGACTTTACACTTCTTGTCAACGGTGTGAAGCTAGATGGACACAAACTTGACAGTGCCTTCCAAGGCAAATTGGAAGAAGTTTACCCAACTGAATTTGCTCAAGCTAAAGAACTGGACGAAGTTCCAGCTATCGCTTCTGACGCAGTCGTCCAAGCCAAGGAAACTATTGAAAAACCGGTGGTTTACATCCCAGTCTTCCCGGGCACCAACTCGGAATATGATTCAGCTAAGGCATTTGAAAAAGAAGGCGCAGAGGTCAACTTGGTGCCATTTGTGACCTTGAATGAAGAGGCTATTGTCAAGTCAGTTGAAACTATGGTTGACAACATCAGCAAGGCTAATATCCTTTTCTTTGCAGGTGGATTCTCAGCTGCGGACGAACCAGATGGTTCAGCTAAGTTTATCGTCAACATCCTGCTTAATGAAAAAGTGCGTGTAGCTATTGATAGCTTTATCGCCCGTGGTGGTTTAATTATCGGTATCTGTAATGGATTCCAGGCCTTGGTCAAATCAGGTCTTCTTCCATACGGAAACTTTGAAGATGCCAGCAGTACGAGCCCAACCCTCTTCTACAATGATGCCAACCAACACGTGGCCAAGATGGTGGAAACTCGCATTGCCAATACCAACTCGCCGTGGTTGACTGGGGTGCAAGTGGGTAATATTCATGCTATCCCAGTATCGCATGGTGAAGGGAAGTTTGTTGTGACGGCTGAAGAATTTGCAGAGCTTCGTGCCAATGGTCAAATCTTTAGCCAATACGTTGATTTTGAAGGCAAACCTAGCATGGATTCTAAGTACAATCCGAATGGTTCTGTCCATGCCATCGAAGGAATTACCAGCAAGAACGGTCAAATCATCGGTAAGATGGGACACTCAGAACGTTATGAAGACGGTCTTTTCCAAAACATCCCAGGAAATAAAGACCAGCACCTGTTCGCGTCGGCGGTTAAATACTTTACTGGAAAATAAGACTTGCAGATTTTCTAATAGATGGTATCAGTAATGTAAAAGTCATGTAGATTTAGCTCTTGGTGCTACACAAATAAAAATTAGGTATATAAAATGACATACGAAGTAAAATCTCTTAATGAAGAATGTGGTGTTTTCGGTATCTGGGGACATCCAGATGCTGCTAAATTGACCTATTTTGGTCTCCATAGTCTTCAGCACCGTGGTCAGGAGGGGGCAGGAATCCTCTCCAATGATCAGGGACAATTGAAGCGCCATCGTGACATGGGACTTTTATCAGAAGTCTTCAGAAATCCTGCTAATTTGGATAAATTGACGGGAACTGGTGCGATTGGGCATGTGCGTTACGCGACTGCTGGCGAAGCTTCTGTAGATAATATCCAGCCTTTCCTCTTCCGTTTTCACGATATGCAGTTTGGTTTGGCTCATAATGGAAATCTAACCAATGCAGCCTCTCTCAAGAAAGAACTGGAACAAAGAGGAGCGATTTTCAGCGCGACTTCGGACTCGGAAATCTTGGCTCACCTCATTCGTCGGAGTCACAATCCTAGTCTGATGGGCAAAATCAAGGAAGCGCTCAGCCTAGTTAAAGGTGGGTTTGCCTATATTTTGCTGTTTGAGGATAAGTTGATTGCTGCTCTTGACCCAAATGGTTTCCGTCCCCTTTCTATCGGGAAAATGGCCAACGGAGCAGTGGTTGTTTCCTCTGAAACCTGTGCTTTTGAGGTTATTGGTGCAGAATGGATTCGCGATTTGAAGCCAGGTGAGATTGTGATCATTGATGACAAGGGCATCCAGTATGATAGCTATACAGATGATACTCAGTTAGCAATCTGTTCTATGGAATATATCTATTTTGCTCGCCCTGATTCTAACATTCATGGTGTCAATGTCCATACGGCACGTAAACGTATGGGTGCCCAATTGGCGCGTGAATTCAAGCACGAGGCGGATATCGTGGTCGGTGTGCCCAATTCTTCCCTCAGCGCGGCTATGGGATTTGCGGAAGAATCAGGTTTACCAAACGAAATGGGCCTCATCAAGAACCAATACACCCAACGTACCTTTATCCAACCGACTCAAGAATTGCGGGAGCAAGGGGTGCGGATGAAACTATCTGCTGTTTCAGGTGTTGTCAAAGGCAAGCGTGTGGTTATGATTGATGACTCTATTGTACGTGGGACGACCTCTCGTCGTATCGTTCAGCTCTTGAAAGAAGCGGGTGCAACTGAGGTTCACGTTGCTATTGGTAGTCCAGCGCTAGCTTATCCATGCTTCTACGGGATTGATATCCAGACTCGTCAGGAGCTGATTGCGGCCAATCATACGGTCGAAGAAACGCGTCAAATCATTGGGGCGGATAGCCTGACCTATCTTTCTGTTGAAGGATTGATTGAGTCGATTGGGATTGAAACAGATGCGCCAAATGGTGGTCTCTGTGTCGCTTACTTTGACGGTGACTACCCAACACCTCTCTACGACTACGAAGAAGACTATCGTCGAAGTTTGGAAGAAAAGACTAGTTTTTACAAATAGACGAAAAATCCTCCATTAAAGAAAAGGAATAAATAAATGACAAAAAATGCTTATGCTCCACGTCTCACTACTGACTAAAAGCTAAAGCATTTGTCAGTAGACGCTTTCTCCTATGGGACCAAAGCTAGAGACCTGACTAGTATTTTTAGATAAAATACTTGTTTATCTAAAAATACGTCGCAGTCTTTCCCAAAAAAAGAAAAGGAAAAATAAAATGGCAAATAAAAATGCGTACGCTCAATCTGGTGTGGATGTTGAAGCGGGTTATGAAGTTGTTGAACGAATCAAAAAGCACGTGGCTCGTACGGAGCGTGCAGGTGTCATGGGAGCTCTTGGTGGTTTTGGTGGTATGTTTGACCTTTCAAAGACTGGGGTTAAAGAACCTGTCTTGATTTCAGGAACTGACGGTGTCGGAACCAAACTCATGCTGGCTATCAAGTACGACAAGCACGATACCATCGGTCAGGACTGTGTGGCCATGTGTGTCAATGATATCATCGCTGCAGGTGCGGAGCCCCTCTATTTCCTTGACTACGTAGCGACAGGGAAGAATGAACCAGCTAAGCTAGAACAAGTTGTCGCTGGTGTGGCAGAAGGTTGTGTGCAGGCAGGCGCTGCCCTCATTGGTGGGGAAACGGCTGAAATGCCTGGCATGTACGGCGAAGATGACTATGACTTGGCTGGTTTTGCGGTCGGTGTGGCTGAAAAATCTCAAATCATTGACGGTTCAAAGGTGGCAGAAGGAGATGTTCTTCTCGGACTTGCTTCAAGTGGGATTCATTCCAATGGTTACTCTCTCGTCCGTCGTGTCTTTGCGGATTACACAGGTGAGGAAGTCCTGCCAGAATTGGAAGGCAAGAAACTCAAGGAAGTTCTTCTTGAGCCGACTCGTATCTATGTCAAGGCTGTTTTGCCACTCATCAAGGAAGAGTTGGTCAACGGCATTGCCCACATCACTGGTGGTGGCTTTATCGAAAATGTCCCTCGTATGTTTGCAGCTGACTTGGCTGCTGAGATTGAAGAAGACAAGCTTCCCGTGCTTCCGATTTTCAAAGCCCTTGAAAAATACGGTGAAATCAAGCATGAAGAAATGTTTGAAATCTTCAATATGGGTGTGGGACTTATGCTAGCAGTTAGCCCTGAAAATGTAAGTCGTGTCAAGGAATTGTTGGATGAACCAGTCTATGAAATTGGTCGTATCGTCAAGAAAGAAAACGAAAGTGTCATCATCAAATGAAAAAAATAGCGGTTTTTGCCTCTGGTAATGGCTCAAATTTTCAGGTGATAGCGGAACAATTTCCAGTAGAGTTTGTCTTTTCAGACCATCGTGACGCCTATGTGCTCGAACGTGCAGACAAGCTCGGCGTTCTGTCCTATGCTTTTGAACTCAAGGAGTTTGAGAGCAAGGCAGACTACGAAGCGGCCCTTGTCGAACTCTTGGAAGAACACCAGATTGACCTGGTTTGTCTAGCAGGCTACATGAAAATCGTTGGGCCAACCTTATTGGCGGCTTATGAAGGTCGGATTGTCAACATTCATCCAGCCTACCTGCCAGAGTTTCCAGGAGCTCATGGGATTGAGGATGCTTGGAATGCTGGCGTTGCTGAGAGCGGCGTGACCATTCATTGGGTGGATTCAGGTGTGGATACAGGAAAGGTTATCAAACAAGTACGTGTGCCACGACTAGCTGATGATACCATTGACAGTTTTGAAGAACGGATTCATGAGGCAGAGTACAAGTTGTATCCAGAGGTTATTAGAGAATTGTTGGATAAGTAAATGAAAAAATGGTTGGAAACACTTGCCTTGATTACCTTGGTAATCATTCTACGTTTACTAGTAAATTTTTTCTTCCCAGAGATTCCCTATTGGGGGAGATTTTTACTGACAGTAATTTTGGGAGTCTTGGTAATCGTCTCCCTACACTTTATGAATCGAAAAATTCGTAGGTAGAGAGTTTGAAAATGAAAGGAAAAAACATGACTAAACGCGCCTTAATCAGCGTCTCAGACAAAGTGGGCATTGTTGAATTTGCCCAAGAACTTAAAAAACTTGGTTGGGAGATTATCTCGACTGGTGGAACCAAGGTTGCCCTTGATAATGCTGGGGTGGAGACCATTGCCATCGATGATGTGACTGGTTTTCCAGAGATGATGGACGGTCGTGTCAAGACCCTTCATCCAAATATCCACGGTGGGCTTCTCGCTCGTCGTGACTTGGATAGCCACTTGGAAGCGGCTAAGGATAATCATATCGAATTGATCGACCTTGTTGTGGTCAACCTTTACCCATTTAAGGAAACCATCCTCAAACCAGACGTGACTTATGCTGATGCGGTGGAGAACATCGATATCGGCGGGCCATCTATGCTTCGTTCAGCAGCTAAAAATCACGCTAGCGTAACAGTTGTGGTAGACCCTGCTGACTATACAGTGGTTTTGGACGAGTTGTCAGCCAATGGTGAAACGACTTACGAAACCCGTCAACGTTTGGCAGCCAAGGTTTTCCGTCACACAGCAGCTTACGATGCCTTGATTGCAGAATACTTCACAGCTCAAGTGGGTGAAAGTAAGCCAGAAAAACTGACCTTGACTTATGACCTTAAACAAGCTATGCGTTACGGTGAGAACCCTCAACAAGACGCGGATTTCTACCAAAAAGCCTTGCCGACAGATTACTCCATTGCTTCAGCTAAACAGCTTAACGGGAAAGAATTGTCATTCAACAATATCCGCGATGCGGATGCTGCCATTCGTATTATCCGTGACTTCAAAGACCGTCCAACCGTTGTGGCTCTCAAACACATGAACCCATGTGGAATCGGTCAGGCTGATGACATCGAGACTGCTTGGGACTACGCTTATGAGTCTGACCCAGTGTCTATCTTTGGTGGGATCGTCGTTCTCAACCGTGAGGTGGATGCTGCGACAGCTGAGAAGATGCATGGTGTCTTCCTCGAAATCATCATCGCACCAAGCTATACGGATGAGGCGCTAGCTATTTTGACCAACAAAAAGAAAAACTTGCGTATCCTTGCCTTGCCATTTGATGCTCAAGAGGCTAGCGAAGTGGAAGCAGAATACACAGGTGTAGTCGGTGGACTCCTCGTTCAAAACCAAGACGTGATCAAAGAAAGCCCAGCCGATTGGCAAGTGGTAACCAAACGCCAACCAACTGAGACAGAAGCGACTGCCCTTGAGTTTGCTTGGAAAGCTATCAAGTATGTCAAATCAAATGGAATCATCGTGACTAATAATCACATGACACTTGGTATTGGCCCAGGTCAAACCAATCGTGTGGCTTCAGTTCGTATTGCCATTGACCAAGCCAAAGACCGCCTTGACGGCGCTGTGCTTGCTTCGGATGCCTTCTTCCCATTTGCGGATAATGTGGAAGAAATCGCCAAAGCAGGTATCAGGGCCATCATCCAGCCGGGTGGATCCGTCCGTGACCAAGAATCTATCGAAGCTGCGGATAAATATGGCTTGACTATGGTCTTCACAGGCGTGAGACATTTTAGACATTAACCTTTGAAACAATGGAGTGTGGTTGGGAAAAAAGTCTATGAAATCAGGAAAACGCATAGTATCAGATGTTGAAAAAACATGGAACTATGCGTTTTGTTGTAGAAAGATTTACTTCATTTTCTACGAAGATTGAGTTTTTCCCCAACCTCGTTTTTTGAGGATAATTTAGTAGAAAAGTTAATTTTTACAAAATTAAAAGAGAAGTTTATAATGAGACTAAAATACGATATATTCTAGAAGAATAAAGGATATAATAATCTTTATGAATTAATGATTAAGATAGTGATTTAATAAAAAATCTATATTCAGTTACAAGGTTTGACTATTTCAGGGCTTGCTAGACAATCCATATTAGAAAAAAATGAAGGCGAATATGATTTACAGATTTTACGTCAAGCAATAGCAAAAGATGATGGTAGGAAAATCTCGCATGAGGATGTGATGAATGATTTTGGACTATTAGTTATCAAGTAACTTATACGTAATAAGTTCTCAAACAACTTAAAAAATTAGACGCCTTTACTTTCTTAATCGTCTTTAATGGATTGGTACAAATTTAATGAATATAGCCAATCCTCGTCAACACGGAAAAGAATTAACATCTGAATGTTTGGGAGATTAACACTATCATGTTGGAGATTATCGAATTCTCGCCGATATCAAAGAAGATGAAATAGTGATAGAAGTTCTTACTATAGGCAATAGAAGAGCTATTTATTTTATATTGTAGTCACAGTTTCTTTTAAAGTTTTAAGGATTAGTTTTGAATCTAGGATTTCAAAATTCTATATAGTTATGGAGAAACTTATTTTGAGGTGATAATCAAGTAAATCTATCTATATTAAAAAGTACAATCTCAAGTTTTTTAATACTTAAATTGTCAAATTAAGTTAGGTTTTTCAAGTAACTCAAAAAAACTTGCTATATTCCCGAATGACTTCAATATATAGAAGTCATTTTTTACAAATTTATTAAGCTGTTTTATATGAAAAATATTTCATATACGTTTTAAATAGGATACAAGCCTTGTTTTTTGGTATAATTAAAGAAAAAAGAAATGAAGATCATGAAAAAATTTCAAGTTTTTACTCCTTCTCAGTATGTTGAACAGATGTTAGATAGCGTTGATTATCAAGGTGATATAATCCTAAAAAAATATTTTCTTGAAAATTCGGTTGGTGAAGGGAATATACTATTAATAGCTGTAGAAAGATATATACAGTCAGCGCAAAGCGCAGATATTTCTCCAAGAGAACTGAAGAAAGATTTAGAACAATATTTTATTGGCTATGAGGTAGATCAGTCTGTAATCGATTCTTGTATATCTACTTTAAATAATCTAGTATTAAAATATGGATTGAGAGATGTAAAGTGGGATATTCGAAATGAGGATTATCTCAAATCTATTTCAGAAGTTCAGGCTGATTATATTGTAGGTAATCCACCCTATATTACTTATCAAGAGCTTTTACTAGATCAAAGACAATATTTAAAATCAAATTTTTTTGCTTGTAAAATAGGAAAATTTGATTATTGTTATGCTTTTATTGAAAAGAGTATGAGAGATTTATCGAAAAAATCTGGGAAGATGGCTTACCTAATTCCAAATAGTATTTTTAAAAATGTATTTGCTCAAAACTTGAGAGATATGATAGTTCCCAATATTAAAAATATTATCGATTATAAGCACACGCATATTTTTGGGAATGTTTTGACATCATCTGCGATTATTGTTATTGATAATAATAACATAAATAATAAAGTTTTCTATAATGACATAGATAATAATGAAAGTTTCAAAATAGATAAAAAATTTTTAAGTGGTAAATGGTATTTTGGAGTTGATTCAAGAGAATATGAATCAGATTTCAAGTTCGGAGATTTATTCAAAGTAGCGAACAGTGTTGCAACTTTATTAAACAGAGTGTTTGTGATATCCGATGATTTGAATGTTGAAGATGGAGTCGTTAGACCAGCAGCTAGTCCAAGGCGACTATCTAAAGGACTTGATGAAAGAATAATTTTTCCGTATGCTTATGTTGAAGGTCAGTTAAAGAGATATTCTGTTGAGGAATTTAAAAAAAACTTCCCTAAAGCTTTTGGCTATCTGAAAGATAATATGAGTGCTTTGAAAAAGAGGAAATCAGATGGGAGATGGTTTGAATATGGAAGAAGTCAAGGTCTTCATTTTTTAAATCAGAGAAAATTAATGATTTCATCAGTGATAACAGAAAAGGTAAATGTTTATGATTTGGATGAAAGAACGATTCCTTATTCTGGTTTTTATATTATTCCGAAAGGAGACAGAACATTAGAATTTGCTAAACAAATTTTGGAGTCAGAAGAATTTTATAAGTATTTAGAAACTAGAGCAATTAATGCAAGTGGAAAATCACTTAGAATTTCTGTAAATGACATAAAGAATTATCCAGTAAACCTGTAGTGACTATCAAGGAGTGTAGTATGGTTAAAGAGGTTGCATTTAGTGTTAGTGCAAAAGCTGCTCGGTTAATAGGGCGAGAAAATATAACAGATGTTAGTGGCGCTTTGACAGAATTAGTGAAAAATTCGTATGATGCTGATGCGGAATCAGTATTAATCAATTACGATATACCTTTTCCTATTATTGAAGAAGGACAAGATATTAGTGATAATATCAATGTTCTATCTGCTGAAGACTTTGAATTTTTGAATAGTGAATATATAGAAAATAAAAACTCATCCACTAAAATACGTATTTTCTCTAATGAAAATATTGAATTAGGTTCTAATGAAGAAAATAAAAAAATTAAATTAGAAACTGTTAAGGAAGTTCTTTCTAAATATAATCATATTTATATTGTTGATAATGGAACGGGAATGACTGAAGAAATTCTTTCTACAGTTTGGATGAATATAGGGACCAGCGATAAAGAGAAAAATACAACTAGTAAAAAAGGTAGGCAGAAAACAGGAGCAAAGGGGATTGGCAGGTTTGCTCTTGATAAGTTATCTACTGCTACTGAAGTCTATACTCGTCAAATAGATAATTCGCTTTATAGATGGAGATTAAATTGGGAATTGTTTGAAAAGGCTGAACTTATTGATGATGTGAAGGCAGAATTAGAAATTATTGATGACAAGACTATGGCTCAGATTTCAGAAATGTTTATCAAGTCGAATGAGAATGAATTTATTGATTTTGAAAATAATTCTGGAACCATAATTCATTTGAATCCGATTAGAGATAATTGGTTTAATAGAGATTTTCGGAAAGTAAACAAAAATTTAAAAAGTATTAATCCACTGACTAGTACAGATCGTTTTGAAGTAAATGTGTTGAACAATTATGACCATAGTCTGGATTTTAAAGCTTCCCAAGACCGTTTTGATAGAAAAAGATATGATTATAGAGTAAAGGCTGAGGTAAAGAATGGGGAGCTCAGTTTACTTTTTGATAGAAATGAGCTTGATTTGTCATTGAAAATCATTGAAGTAACTAAAGGAGGTGAGAGTTTTTCTATAGATCTAGATTCTGAATTTTGGAGCGACAGTGCTTTTCAAAAGGAATTAACAAATAAGTCTAGCTTTGATAGTAGCATAGAATATTCGTTTAAAATTTCAGATATCATAGATTCTAATGATTTCTCTATTAGAGATATTGAAAGTATTGGTGATTTTACTACAGAACTCTTCTTTCTAAAGAGCGCAGCAAGTTCTATACCTATTTTGAAAAGGTTTAATGCTACTGAAAGAAAAAAGTGGTCTGAAAATTTTTCGGGTATAAAAATATATAGAGATAACTTTAAAGTACGCCCGTATGGAGATGATGGCAGATATTTTGATTGGCTGAGTCTGTCAGAGAGACAACAGAAGAATCCAGGTGCACCAACTAATAAAGCTCCTTGGAGGGTTTTGCCGTATCAAATTTTTGGAGAAGTACTAATTTCTAGAGAAGGAAATCCAAATCTAACAGATAGTGCCAATCGAGAAAGTCTAGTAGAAAACAGAGAATATTCTCTACTAAGAGAAATATTATTATTTATTATTGAACAATTTGAAGCAGATAGACAATATCCATTGCAAGTATTAGGGAATCTGATTGATCGCCGCTATGAGAAAATTCGTTCAGAAAAGAAAAAAAAATTTATGAAAGATATCAAAAGAAATTTATCGGAAGGGAAAGGGTCCGTTCCTGAAGATAGGTCTAGTGATACTGAAACTTCTTTTGATAGTAAAAATAATTCAGAAGATAAGTTTAATACTGAATTTAAAGATAGCGATATAGAGCAGGCCTTAGACAGAATTACTGGTGAATTTGAACAGAGTGAAATAATGAATATACTTATGTCATTGAGTTCATCCGGAGTAATGGCTTCAACTTTTGCTCATGAGATAAACGGAGTTGCAACTGATTTAGCTACTCGTAATGATCACTTAAAGATGTGCATAGAATCAATATTACCTGAGAGTGATTATAGTGGTAAAAATTTTTTGAACCCATATAAGTTGTTGAAAAACTATTCTGTAACTGATAGGTTATTGGCTGCATGGTTATCAGTGATTATTACACCTCTTGAGAAAGAGTCAAGAGAAAATACTATTTTTAGCTTTGATTACGAGTTACGCCATATAATACAATTGTGGAAACCATTACTAGATTCTAAATTTATATCAATATATGAGGATTTTGCTGAATCAAAAATTTCTCTCGACAATTTTAATCAATTAGATTTATTTTTAATTTTAAATAATTTTATTTTAAATTCAGCTTATTATTTGGAAGAGAAGGACTCTGGTGAAAGGCGAATAAATATTTCTCTTGTTGAAACACAAAATTTAATAATTCTTGAACTTTCAAATAATGGTAAAGAATTATCTGAGAGATATAAAACAAATCCTAACTATATTTTAAAACCAGGTATTACTACGAAGCCTGAAAATGAAGGAACTGGATTAGGTTTGTGGATTTTAAATGAAGCAGTGGAAAGAAATGGTGGCAGGACAGAAGTAATCGCGGATTTTGAAGGTTTCAAAATTAAGATAATATTTAGTAAACAAAAGGAGTTATAGTGGTGATAAATATTGGAATTGTTGAAGATAAGGAGTCTGAGCTTGATAATATAAAGAGGACTTTTTATAGTTTTTATAAAGAAAATTGTGATTTTCAAGATTATATCATTGATGAATATGGGGAAAAAGAAGAATTAGTTAATAAAATTTTAGATGATATCCTAAATACTAGGATTGATGTATTAGTGGTAGACTATCTTATTTCTAGAGAAGGTTTTAAGATTGTGGGAAATGAAGTATATGAGTCAGTAAAAAAACATATTCAAAATTTCCCCGTTATCATTCTTACACAATACGTTGACGATTCTCAAAAAAGTGAAATCATAGATCCAGATAAGGTTTATAGGAAAAGTATTTTTTTTGATATAAATACTCAAGAATCAAAGGATTCATTGAAGAACATAGATATAAGTATAAGAAACTTTCAAAAACAAAAAGAAGAAATTGAGCAAAAAATTTTGGACGAGCAACAAAAGATTAAGGATAGAGAGATCGATCCATCAGTTCTTATTAATCTATCTGAATTGGAGCTTAACTTAAATAAATATATAGTTTCTGATAGCGCAACTGAACTAGATAAATTGTTTGATACTAGCCAGTTAGAATGTGCAGTAAAACTTATAAAGGATCTAGGAGAATTGTAATATTTATGGAAAAGATTGGAGAATTTCGGCATCATAAAATTATACGGACTTGTCAGAAAAAATATAAAAATTATAAAAGTTATAAAAAAAATTTAAAAAAAGATTTCGAGAGTAAGTGTGCTTATTGTAATGTTTCAGACGAGCAAATTACGACCCCATTTGAAGTAGACCATTTTGTACCAAGTAAGATTTGTGAAGAATATAATAGGTGTGATTTGATTACTGATTACAGTAATCTGATATACTCTTGCAAGAAGTGTAATTTAGCTAAGAGCGATTTGTATAATGGAAGCAGAATCCCGGAAGAACTGTCTAATGATAGATTTTATAATCCTGTAGATGTTGATTATAATAATATATTTTATAGAAATATTATCGGTGGTATTGATTCGCAAGATATAAAAGGTCGAAATATGATTGTTGATTTGAAACTTTACCGAGTTTTTCATAATTATGCTTGGATTTCAGAAGAACTGCTTAGAGTACGTTCTGAAATCGATGCTAAAATTGATAAAATTCCAGCTGAAGATGAAAAGCGAATGAAATTATTGGAAGTTCATAGAATCATAACTAATGAAGCTATAAAGTATAAGGAATTGTTTCAAAAAGTTTACAATAAGTGATTATTATCGAGGCTGGGACAAAAAGATTTTGATTTTAGGAATTCTTTATTATGAAATTTTAAAATCGACATATTAGACAATAAAGCGAACAAAACAGAATTCTGAGGGTCATATAACTCGTTTTGTTCGTTTTTTATATTTAAGGTTAGACTTTTGTTTCAGATTCTTTTTTGCTTAAAAATATTTAATAAAACAAGATTAAAACGAACGTTTGTGATATAATATTAGTAAATAATTCGCAAAAGAGGTTGAGAAATGAAACTGCTTGTTGTCGGTTCGGGTGGTCGTGAACATGCGATTGCTAAGAAGTTGCTTGAGTCAAAAGACGTTGAAAAAGTATTTGTAGCTCCTGGGAATGATGGGATGACTCTTGATAGTTTGGAATTGGTAAATATCTCTATTTCCGAACATTCTAAGTTAATTGACTTTGCAAAGGCCAACGATATTGCTTGGACCTTTATCGGTCCAGATGATGCCCTTGCTGCTGGTATTGTGGATGATTTTAACCAAGCTGGGCTTAAGGCCTTTGGTCCGACAAGATTGGCAGCAGAGCTGGAGTGGTCCAAAGATTTTGCTAAGGAAATCATGGTCAAATACGGCGTTCCGACAGCAGCCTATGGCACATTCTCAGATTTCGAGGAAGCCAAGGCCTATATCGAAAAGCATGGTGCGCCTATCGTAGTCAAGGCGGATGGCTTGGCGCTTGGGAAGGGTGTCGTCGTTGCTGAGACGGTTGAGCAAGCGGTCGAAGCCACTCATGAGATGCTTTTGGACAATAAATTTGGTGATTCAGGTGCGCGTGTGGTTATCGAGGAATTCCTTGAAGGAGAGGAATTTTCACTCTTTGCCTTTGTCAATGGGGACAAATTCTACATCATGCCAACGGCTCAGGACCACAAACGTGCCTACGATGGCGATAAGGGGCCTAACACTGGTGGGATGGGTGCCTATGCGCCAGTTCCTCACTTGCCACAGAGCGTGGTTGACACAGCGGTCGAGACTATTGTCAAGCCAGTTCTTGAAGGGATGATCAAAGAAGGTCGTCCGTATCTTGGTGTCCTTTACGCAGGGCTTATTCTGACAGCTGATGGACCTAAGGTTATCGAGTTTAATGCTCGCTTTGGAGATCCTGAAACTCAGATTATTCTACCTCGATTAACCTCTGATTTTGCCCAAAATATTACAGATATTCTGGATGGCAAGGAGCCAAACATTACCTGGACGGACAAGGGTGTGACTCTGGGTGTGGTTGTCGCATCCAAGGGTTACCCGCTAGACTATGAAAAAGGTGTCAAGTTGCCAGCCAAGACAGAAGGTGATATCATCACTTACTATGCAGGGGCTAAGTTTTTGGAAAATAGCAGAGCACTGCTCTCAAACGGCGGACGTGTCTATATGCTCGTCACCACAGCAGATACTGTCAAAGAAACTCAAGACACCATCTACCAAGAACTCGCTCAACAAAAAACAGAAGGCCTCTTTTACCGAACAGATATTGGAAGTAAGGCTATAAAAGATTAACAGATACTAACTTTGTCATGGCGAGCAAGAGCGAGCCAAAGTAAGACCATTATTAAAAAAGAAGAAAAGGAAAATTATGACCAAACCAATTATTTCCATCATCATGGGCTCAAAATCCGACTGGGCAACCATGCAAAAAACCGCCGAAGTTCTAGACCGCTTCGGTGTAGCCTACGAAAAGAAAGTTGTTTCTGCCCACCGTACACCAGACCTCATGTTCAAGCATGCAGAAGAGGCCCGTAGCCGTGGCATCAAGGTCATCATCGCAGGTGCAGGTGGCGCAGCCCATTTGCCAGGGATGGTAGCAGCGAAAACAACCCTTCCTGTCATCGGGGTACCTGTCAAATCGCGTGCCCTTAGTGGCGTGGATTCACTCTATTCCATCGTTCAGATGCCAGGTGGAGTACCAGTCGCAACTATGGCTATCGGTGAAGCAGGTGCGACCAATGCGGCTCTCTTCGCCCTTCGTCTCCTCTCAGTAGAGGATCAGTCTATCGCGACAGCATTGGCAGATTTCGCAGAAGAACAAGGAAAAATCGCAGAGGAGTCGTCAAATGAGCTCATCTAAAACAATCGGAATTATCGGTGGCGGCCAGCTGGGTCAAATGATGGCCATTTCTGCTATCTACATGGGCCACAAGGTTATCGCGCTGGATCCTGCGGCTGATTGTCCTGCCTCTCGCGTGGCGGAAATCATTGTGGCGCCTTATAATGACGTGGCTGCTCTGCGTCAGTTGGCTGAGCGTTGCGATGTCCTAACTTATGAATTTGAGAATGTAGATGCTGACGGTTTGGATGCGGTTATCAAAGAAGGTCAGCTTCCTCAAGGGACAGACCTGCTTCGCATCTCCCAAAATCGCATCTTTGAAAAGGACTTTCTCTCAAACAAGGCCCAAGTCACTGTGGCACCCTACAAGGTTGTGACTTCAAGCCAAGATTTGGCGGAGATTGACTTGTCCAAAAACTATGTCCTCAAGACTGCGACTGGTGGCTACGATGGGCATGGGCAAAAGGTCATTCGCTCAGAAGCAGATTTGGCAGAAGCCTATGCGTTAGCTGACTCAGCAGCCTGCGTTTTAGAGGAATTCGTCAATTTCGACCTTGAAATTTCTGTCATTGTGTCAGGAAATGGCAAGGACGTGACAGCTTTCCCGGTTCAGGAAAATATCCACCGAAACAACATTCTTTCAAAAACCATTGTGCCAGCCCGCATTTCAGAAAGTCTAGCAGCCAAAGCAAAAACCATGGCAGTGCGAATTGCTGAACAGCTTAATTTGTCTGGAACTCTTTGCGTGGAAATGTTTGCGACGGCTGACGACATCATTGTCAACGAGATTGCCCCACGACCACACAATTCAGGGCATTATTCGATTGAAGCTTGTGACTTCTCCCAGTTTGATACCCATATCTTGGGCATTCTCGGAGCACCATTGCCAGCAATTCACCTGCATGCACCTGCTGTTATGCTCAATGTCCTCGGCCAGCATGTCGAGGCTGCTGAGCAATATGTGACAGAAAATCCAAGCGCCCACCTCCACATGTATGGTAAAATAGAAGCGAAGCACAACCGCAAGATGGGACATGTGACTTTGTTTAGTGATGTGCCAGATGAGGTTGAGGAGTTAGGGAAAGGGATTGATTTTTAGGACAAGTCTATGATACAAATAATCGTTAACGCTTTTGTTGAAAAGGATAAGACTGGAGCAGTTGTCGAAGTCTTGTATGCTAGCAGTGATCATGAAAAGGTGAAGGCTAAATATGAAGAGCTAATTGCTCAATATCCTGAAAACTATTTAGCAATTTATGATTTACCATTGGATACCGATCTCAATGAATTACTACACTATCCATCTGTGTTTATAGGAAAAGAGGAGTTTGAGTAGAAATCTTGGTTTACCTAGATAGCTTATTCCCAACAGCTTAAGAAGAAAGGAAAAATGAACAACATGATCAACCGTTACTCTCGCCCTGAGATGGCGAACATTTGGAGTGAAGAAAATAAATACCGTGCTTGGCTTGAGGTGGAAATCTTGGCTGACGAGGCATGGGCTGAGTTGGGAGAAATCCCTAAGGAAGATGTGGCTTTAATTCGCGAAAAAGCGGACTTTGATATCGACCGTATTTTGGAGATTGAGCAGGAAACTCGTCACGATGTGGTTGCCTTCACACGTGCGGTTTCTGAAACGCTTGGCGAAGAGCGCAAGTGGGTTCATTACGGTTTGACATCAACTGACGTGGTGGATACGGCTTACGGTTACCTCTACAAGCAGGCCAACGACATCATCCGTCGTGACCTTGAAAATTTCACCAACATCATCGCTGATAAGGCTAAGGAGCACAAGTTTACCATCATGATGGGTCGTACCCACGGTGTGCACGCTGAACCTACAACCTTTGGTCTGAAATTGGCAACTTGGTATAGCGAAATGAAGCGCAATATCGAGCGTTTCGAGCATGCAGCTGCTGGTGTAGAAGCTGGTAAAATCTCTGGTGCGGTTGGGAACTTTGCCAACATCCCACCATTTGTGGAGCAATACGTCTGCGACAAGCTTGGTATCCGTGCTCAAGAAATCTCTACACAGGTGCTTCCTCGTGATCTTCATGCTGAGTACTTTGCAGTTCTTGCCAGCATCGCGACTTCTATCGAACGTATGGCGACTGAGATTCGCGGTTTGCAAAAGTCTGAACAACGTGAAGTGGAAGAATTCTTTGCTAAAGGGCAAAAAGGGTCTTCAGCAATGCCTCACAAACGCAACCCGATAGGTTCTGAAAATATGACAGGTCTTGCGCGTGTTATCCGTGGTCACATGATTACAGCCTATGAAAACGTTGCTCTCTGGCACGAACGCGACATTTCCCACTCATCAGCTGAGCGTATCATCACACCAGATACAACTATTTTGATTGATTACATGCTCAACCGTTTTGGAAATATCGTTAAGAACTTGACCGTCTTCCCAGAAAACATGATCCGCAACATGAACTCAACCTTCGGTCTAATCTTTAGCCAACGTGCCATGTTGACCTTGATTGAAAAAGGCATGACCCGCGAACAAGCCTATGACTTGGTACAACCAAAAACAGCCTACTCTTGGGACAATCAAGTAGACTTTAAACCACTTCTTGAGGCAGATCCAGAAGTGACATCACGCCTCACACAAGAAGAAATCGATGAAATCTTCAACCCTCTTTACTACACTAAACGAGTGGATGATATCTTTGAACGTCTTGGATTAGGTGATTAATTATAAAAAAGAGGCTGGGCATCCAGTCTCTTTAAAATCAGAAAAACGCATATTATCAGGTGTTGACATACCTTGATAATATGCGTTTCATTTTGGAAAGATTTATTTCTTTTTCTTCTGAACTTGAGTTTTATACTCAGTTCTCATTAGGTTTTTGGATATAAATCTTTCATTTTATCTTATTGAATCCATTCGCCATCGGCATTTACAGCGTAGCCATTAATTGTTGTGTTAACAGCTAAGGCTCCTGAAGGGTATGAATAATACCATTTATCTCCAACTTGGAACCAACCAGTTTTCATTGTACCTGAATTGTCAAGATAATACCATGTATCTCCTTGGTTGACCCAGCCGGTTTGCATGGCACCTGAGTCGTTGAGATAGTACCATGATCCACCTTGATCGATCCAACCAGTTTGCATAGCACCTGAGTTATCAAGATAATACCATGTACCATTTACTTTCTGCCAACCAGTTTGCATAACACCAGTCTCATCTAGGTAGTACCATGCTCCGTCTTTAACCCAACCGGTCTTCACTTTATCTGCATGATCATAGTAATACCATTTACTTTCAATTAATTTCCATCCTGGCTTACTATTTTTACCATCTGCTAATTGATGAGTGACTCCGTTAGCAGAGTTAGATTCAGCTTTAGGTCCACTTTCAACAACTACTTTGAAAGGAGTTTCTGTTCGTCTAGGCTCTTCCTTAGGAATGTCGAGTCTAGGTTTTTCTTCTGCGATTGGAGCAAGGCCGTTTTCATCGCCGACATGTGTAATTGGTGCTCCGAATTCCACAATTTGATCGACAGGGTCTTTGGTTACTTGACTATCTAGAACGGTTTCGCTAGTCTTTCCATTTTCAGTAAGAACAGATACGTAAGAAGTGCGTTCACCTAGAACTCCAGCTTTGACAACTTTTTCTTGACCTGCTGGGAGGTTCGTATTTTCTTTTCGAATGACTTTAAATGGAATGCTTTCTGTCTTCACAACTAGTTCAGGTTTAGTTTCAACATTAGCAGCTAGTTCATTTTCATCTAGGCTTCCTGAATGAGTTGCAGCTGGTTTGAGGCCTTGCAGAGCAGCTTTGAGCTTACCTACTAGTGCGTCTAGTTCAGCTTGTTTGCTGCGGTTGAGGTTAAGGTTTAGTCCATCTTTTGCTGCCTTGAGTGCTGCTAGGCTTTCTGTGCTGTATCCGTCTAAGTTTGTAGGGATTTTAGCTAATTCTTCGCGAAGAGCATTATAATTAGCTCGGAAGTAGTCTTTGTTGTGGTCAGCAAAGGCAGTCATGAGTTCAAAGATTTCCTCTTCCTTGTACTCAGCGCTTGGTCTATCTGCCCAGATTGAAAGCATACTTCCAACTGTTGGAAGGTCAACTTCAGGATATTTGGTAGAAGCTAGTTGATTGAATGGTGTTTTTCCAGTATTCTCAATAGCTTTTTTGAGGAAACCACCACCATCTTCTGGTTTTTGTCCGAGAATGTAGTACCAGTCACCGTTGGTATTCAAGAACTTATAACCCTTGCTTGCTAGATATTGAGGTGAAGCAAGGTTGTAGCCCCACCAGCCTTTAGACCAGTAAGAAATCAAGACATCCTTATCGAATTCAGCATCATCCTTGTCTTCATAGTAGAAGCCATCGTTGAAGGCCATTGGTTGTAGCCCTCTTTCTTTGGCCATAGCAGCAAGGCTGTTAGAATAGTCTGCGAACTTGTTATAGAGTCCATACCATTTGAGGTAGTACCAACCTTGGGCGTTGGTCGCATCATTGGCATATTCATCTGTACCATAGTTGAAAATCTTTGATTTATCAGCAAAGTAATCCATATACTTACCGATAAGGGCTTTGGTAAAGTTAAGGGCTTCTTGATTTTCAAGGTCCATCGTGGTTTTTGAAACTTTATCAAAGTTGGCTTGAGGATTCGCGATGCCAAGTTTTTCCATGGCAACAAGCATAGCATCCATATGTCCTGGGCTATTAATAGCTGGTATCAGACCAATACCTTTTTCCTTAGCGTATTTGGCAAGTTCTGTCACTTCTGCCTGTGTCAGTGCAGTACCGTTTGGATCGTCATAGTAAGCTTTAGTTCCTTCGATAATAGCTTTTTTAACGTCATCACTAGCATAGGTTTTTCCGTTGGCAGTAATGGTCATATCATCGAGTAGGAAGCGAAGGCCATCATTTCCTAGAAGGAGATGGGCATCAGAGTAGCCGAGCTCGCTCGCCTTGTCTACGATGCGTTTGAGTTGATCTAGAGAGAAGTATTTGCGACCTGCATCGATGGAAATGACTTTATTCTTATTCAGTTTTTCAAGTTCGCGTTTAGCATCCTCTTCTTTTTGTGCTTCTGGAGTTAAAGCCAAGTTTTTAATAGCATCTTGAAGGCTTGCGATGGCTTGATCAATCGTATCCTGTTGAGCACGACTGAGGTTGCTATCGAGTGAACGGATGGTTTTTTCAGCTTCTTTGACAGCAGCAAAACTTTCAGCAGTATAGCGGTTAGGGTCTTTTGGTATAGTTTCTAGTGCTTTTTCTGCAGGTTGATAGTTGGCTGCGAAGTATTCAGCGTTGGCATTTGCAAAATGACGCATGAGTTTGAAGAGGCGAGATGGCGAATAACGTGCAGATGGGGTATCGGCCCAAGCAGCTACCATACCACCGATGATTGGGACATCAGCTCCTTCTGTTTTTGGTACAGAAGTAATTGGTGTGTTTTTAATACCATTGAGCCCCTGATCGAGATTGTACCAACCTTGGCCATCAGCGTTTCGTCCAAGAACGTAGTACCAAGCATCGTTGGTATTCAGGATTTGGTGACCTTTTTCAGCTAGTAGTTTAGAAGAAGCAACGTCGTAGCCCCCCCAACCACCAGTCCACATAGAAACGATGATGTCTTTGTCAAAACTACCAAAGCTTGTGTCGCTATTGTAGTAGATACCGTCGTTAAAGGCCATTGGTTTGAGACCGTGAGATTTTACAATACGAGCGAGGTCATTAGCGTAAAAGATGAATTTTTCATATCCTTTTTCAGGGTAGCCTTCATTTGGATAATATTTATCAGCTTGAAGCACACTCCAACCTTTAGCATTTGTCGCATCATTGGCATATTCATCCAAACCAATATTGAAGATTTCAGATTTCTTAGAGAAGTAGTTAGCGTATTTGTCAATCAGCGTTTTTGTAAAATCGACTGCTTGTTTATTATTTAGGTCAACAGTTCGTTCAGATTTTGTACCAAAATAATCAAAGTTAGGATTTTCAATACCAAGTTCTTTCATAGCATGGAGAATAGCATCCATATGTCCAGGACTATTGACAGTTGGAATCACTCCAATTCCCTTATCTTTGGCATAATTAATCAAATCTGTCATCTGACTTTCAGTGAGATGGTTGCCATTTGGATCGTCGTAATAAGCATTGGTTCCATTTTCAATGGCACGTTTGACATCATCACTTGAGTAGGTCTTATCGCCTACTTTCATAGACATATCATCCAGCATGAAACGGAGACCATCGTTCCCTACCAAGAGATGAAGATCTGTGTAACCATATTCTTTCGCTTTATCGATGATTTCCTTGAGCTGCTCAGGTGAGAAATATTTACGTCCAGCATCAATTGAAACGATTTTTCGTTTAGCTAATTTTTCATTTTCAGTTGCAGCACGTTCCTTCCCTGCCTCTGTTGCTGGTTTGTCAGCCTCTGCTTTTGGTTCATCTTTCTTAGCATCTTTTTCAGCTGGTTTATCCTTGTCAGCTTCTGGTTTATCAGTCTTATCTGTATCCGACTCTTTAGAATTAGCCTCTTTCGGAACTTCCTTTTTAGGGCTAGTTTCCTCTGCCTTTTTATCGGTAGTTTCTTTTTCAGCAGAAGTTGGAGTTACCACTTCTTCTTTATCACTAGGAGTTGAACTAACTTCCTCTTGTGGTTTTTCTTTTGTTTTTGGAAGACTAGCTACCGTATCAGTAGTCGGAGTTTCCGTTTCTACAGTTTTTGGAGCTTCTGGTTGAAGCTCTGCTTTAGGTGTTTCCTCAGTCCGATTTTCGGATGGTTGAGGGGAATCGGAAACCGTATGGATGGTCGGTTGGTTTTCCGTAGTAGTAGGAGTAACTCCATCGGCTGCAACAGCCTGTGCTTGGAAGGCAAATCCAATTAGAACAGAAGCTGCTCCTACAGCGTATTTACGAATGGAAAAACGTTGTTGTTTTTCTTGTTTCATTGCAAAACCTCCTGATTGTATTTTATATTGATAGCGTTTACATAAAACAACACCCTTATTTTATTTCTTATATTAATAAGAGTCAAGAGGAGGTGATAAAAAACTATAATAAGTATAAAAAAATATAAAATTTAAGCTTAAGATTTCAGATTGGTTGTAAAAGAAACATATATATATTTAGTAGAAATTTTTTAGCCCTATTTCTATAAAATACTCTACAAACTATAGAATCTACTATAAAAGGTAAGCGCTACCTTTTTGGTATGGTATAATAAGCATAGAAAAAGCCCAAGCAAGGCTTAGGCTTTCTTCTTAGTGATCACGGTCACATGAAATGAATTTGATTTTGTAGTAATCTGCGCGTTTATATGTTTCGCTGTATGCGAGAACTTGACCAGTAGACTCTAGTTTAGTAGTCTTGGTTTGTAAAACGGTTGGGAATTGTTCATCGACTCCGAGGACCGAAGCCGCATGTTCTGGAGTTGGAAATGCTATTTCATTGATTTCTTCAAAATGTTCATCATTCATGTGAATGTGGTAATCCAATTTGAAACGGTTATAGATAGAGCTATAATATTCAAGATTTGGATAATTTGCGTTGATGTATTGTTCTGGAATGTAAGATGTATGGTAGATGTACACAACACCACCCGTTTCGCGAACGCGTTCAATCTTGTAGTAGAACTGATCTCCGCGTAGTCCAAGTTTTTCTAAGTAGCTTAGTTTGTTTCCACGCTCAATAGAAAGGACGGTAACTTTATCATCTTTAGTTTCAAAAACTTCTACATCTGAAAACTCTACGAGTTTGTGTTTGCGTGCGCGTGAAACGAATGTACCCTTTCCTTGTTGACGGACAATATAGCCATCCTTGGCAAGGTCGTTTAAAGCGCGAACAACTGTGATAGAACTCACATCATACATTGCAATCAATTCAGCTTCAGTGTAGAATTTATCTCCACTGGCAAATTGACCAGAAATGATTTTGTTCTTTAACTCATCTTTAATATATTGATACTTTGGAATTGCCATATTTTCACCTCGATTTTCCTTCTCCGTTAAAGATTTTACCATAAAACTGGAAAGAATAGTAGCCTTTTGAATAAAAAAATTAGAATAATAGGCTATAAGGTTAATTTACATAGGAATAAATAGAAAAACCTACATTTTTATACATGGTGCTAAAATGTTGTTATGACTATAGATTACAAGATTTTTATAAGTTTTTTGTGTAAAATTTAGTGAAAAATGAAAAAAATTGTGAAAACCTATTGACAAATGTAAGATATTGAGATATATTTACTATATCAACAAATGAAAGCGTAAACTTTATTGTCAGAAGGTAAGAATATGACACGATTTGAGATACGGGATGATTTTTATCTCGATGGAAAATCATTTAAGATTTTATCTGGCGCCATTCATTATTTTAGGGTTCCTCCAGAAGATTGGTATCATTCGCTCTATAACTTGAAGGCTCTTGGTTTTAATACAGTAGAGACTTATGTGGCCTGGAATTTACACGAGCCTCGTGAGGGTGAGTTTCACTTTGAAGGAGCTCTGGATTTGGAGCGATTTCTTCAGACAGCACAAGATTTGGGTCTCTACGCTATCGTTCGTCCGTCACCCTTCATCTGTGCGGAGTGGGAATTCGGTGGCTTACCAGCTTGGCTTTTAACCAAAGATATGAGGCTTCGTTCCTCAGATCCTGCTTATATTGAAGCTGTCGGTCGCTACTATGACCAGCTCTTGTCACGGTTGGTGCCACATTTGTTGGACAATGGTGGCAATATCCTTATGATGCAGGTTGAAAATGAGTATGGTTCTTATGGCGAAGATAAGGCTTACCTAAGAGCAATTCGACAGTTGATGGAAGAACGTGGCGTAACCTGTCCCCTCTTTACATCAGATGGTCCCTGGAGAGCTACTTTGAAAGCTGGAACCTTAATCGAAGATGACCTCTTTGTGACAGGGAACTTTGGTTCTAAGGCACCTTATAACTTTTCACAGATGCAGGAATTCTTTGATGAGCATGGCAAGAAATGGCCGCTCATGTGTATGGAGTTCTGGGACGGCTGGTTCAATCGTTGGAAAGAACCGATTATCACACGGGATCCAAAAGAGTTGGCAGATGCAGTTCGAGAAGTTTTGGAACAAGGCTCTATCAATCTTTACATGTTCCACGGTGGTACAAACTTTGGCTTCATGAATGGTTGCTCAGCTCGAGGGACTTTGGACCTGCCACAAGTTACATCTTATGATTACGATGCCCTTCTAGATGAGGAAGGAAATCCAACTGCCAAATATCTGGCAGTCAAGAAGATGATGGCAACACATTTTCCAGAGTATCCGCAGTTGGAGCCACTCTACAAAGAGAGTATGGAGTTGGATGCTATTCCACTAGTTGAAAAAGTTTCCTTGTTTGAAACCTTGGATAGCTTGTCAAGTCCAGTAGAAAGCCTCTATCCTAAAAAGATGGAGGAGTTGGGACAAAGCTATGGCTATCTACTTTATCGAACAGAAACAAACTGGGATGCAGAAGAAGAAAGACTTCGTATCATTGACGGTCGAGATAGGGCTCAGCTTTATGTCGATGGTCAGTGGGTTGAAACCCAATATCAGACAGAGATTGGGGAAGATATTTTTTATCAAGGTGAAAAGAAAGCGCTATCTAGGCTAGATATCTTGGTAGAAAATATGGGGCGTGTCAACTATGGACATAAGTTCTTAGCTGATACACAACGTAAAGGAATCCGAACAGGTGTCTGCAAGGATTTACACTTCTTACTTAATTGGAAACAATATCCACTACCACTGGATAATCCTGAGAAAATTGATTTTTCAAAAGGATGGACAGAAGGACAACCAGCCTTTTACGCTTATGACTTTACAGTCCAAGAGCCAAAAGATACTTACCTAGACTTGTCTGAGTTTGGTAAGGGAGTTGCCTTTGTCAATGGGCGTCACCTAGGACGTTTTTGGAACGTCGGCCCAACACTCTCGCTTTATATCCCTCATTGTTATCTCAAGGAAGGTGCTAATCGTATCATTATCTTTGAAACAGAGGGTGAATATAAAGAAGAGATTCATTTAACTCGTAAACCTACACTAAAACACATAAAGGGGGAAAATTTATGACAATTGTAGGATGCCGTATCGATGGACGTTTGATCCACGGACAAGTAGCCAATCTTTGGGCTGGAAAACTAAATGTTTCACGTATTATGGTTGTAGATGACGAAGTTGTCAACAACGACGTTGAAAAGAGTGGTTTGAAACTTGCGACACCACCAGGTGTGAAATTAAGTATTTTACCAATTGAAAAAGCGGCAGCGAATATTCTTGCTGGTAAATACGATAGCCAACGTCTCTTTATCGTGGCTCGTAAACCAGACCGCTTCCTTGGTTTGGTAGAAGCAGGTGTACCACTTGAAACCCTTAATGTTGGGAATATGTCTCAAACACCAGAAACTCGCGCCATCACACGTTCTATCAACGTAGTGGACAAGGATGTGGAAGACTTCCACAAACTGGCAGAAAAAGGTGTTAAACTTACTGCTCAAATGGTTCCAAATGATCCAGTTTCAGACTTTTTGAGCTTATTAAAATAGGAAAAAATTTTTAGGAGGTCATTGTTATGATACAATGGTGGCAAATTTTACTTCTCACTTTGTACTCAGCTTATCAAATCTGTGATGAGTTGACGATCGTTTCATCTGCAGGTTCCCCTGTATTTGCTGGTTTCATTACTGGTTTAATCATGGGAGATGTGACAACTGGTTTGTTTATCGGTGGTAGCTTGCAGTTGTTCGTTCTTGGGGTAGGTACCTTCGGTGGTGCTTCTCGTATCGACGCAACTTCTGGTGCGGTTCTTGCGACAGCTTTCTCAGTTTCACAAGGTATAGAAACAGACCTTGCGATCACTACAATCGCTGTACCAGTAGCAGCACTTTTGACTTACTTCGACGTACTTGGTCGTATGACTACTACATTCTTCGCACACCGTATTGATGCTGCGATCGAACGCTTTGACTATAAAGCAATCGAACGTAACTACCTTCTTGGTGCGCTTCCATGGGCCGCTTCTCGTGCTCTTCCAGTATTCTTCGCCCTAGCTTTCGGTGGAGAATTCGTACAAGGTGTTGTAAACCTTGTTAAAGAATATCAATGGGTTGCAGACGGTTTGACTCTTGCAGGTCGTATGCTTCCAGGTCTTGGATTCGCTATCTTGCTTCGTTACCTTCCAGTTAAACGTAACCTTCACTACCTTGCTATGGGATTCGGTTTGACAGCTATGTTGACTGTTCTTTACTCAAACGTAACAAGTCTTGGTGGAGCAGTTGCTGGAATCATTGGCACTCTTCCTGCTGAAGTTGCTGAAAAAATTGGCTTTGTTAACAACTTCAAAGGATTGTCTATGATCGGTATCTCTATCGTAGGTATCTTCCTTGCGGTTGTTCACTTCAAGAACAGCCAAAAAGTTGCTGTAGCAGCACCTTCTACACCATCAGAAAGTGGGGAAATTGAAGATGACGAATTCTAATTACAAATTAACAAAAGAAGATTTTAATCAAATTAACAAACGTAGCTTGTTCACTTTCCAATTGGGATGGAACTACGAACGTATGCAAGCATCAGGTTACCTTTACATGATCTTGCCACAATTGCGTAAAATGTATGGAGATGGAACTCCTGAGTTGAAAGAAATGATGAAAGTTCATACTCAATTCTTCAACACTTCACCATTCTTCCACACAATTATCGCTGGTTTTGACCTTGCTATGGAAGAAAAAGATGGCGTTGGTTCAAAAGATGCGGTTAACGGTATCAAGACAGGTTTGATGGGACCATTCGCTCCTCTTGGAGATACTATCTTTGGTTCACTTGTACCTGCGATCATGGGATCTATCGCAGCAACTATGGCGATCGCTGGCCAACCATGGGGTATCTTCCTTTGGATCGCAGTTGCAGTAGCGTATGACATTTTCCGTTGGAAACAGTTGGAATTTGCATACAAAGAAGGGGTTAACCTTATCAACAACATGCAAAGTACCTTGACAGCTTTGATTGATGCTGCATCTGTACTTGGTGTCTTCATGATGGGTGCTCTTGTAGCAACAATGATTAACTTTGAAGTTTCTTATAAATTGCCAATCGGTGAAAAAATGATTGACTTCCAAGACATCTTGAACTCAATCTTCCCACGCTTGCTTCCAGCAATCTTTACTGCCTTTATCTTCTGGTTGCTTGGTAAGAAAGGTATGACCTCTACTAAAGCTATCGGTATCATTATCGCTCTTGCAGTAGGTCTTTCATTCATCGGTAAATTCTTGCTTGGAATGGGCGTATAATTTATGACGAAATCATTAATTTTGGTGAGTCATGGTCGTTTCTGTGAAGAACTTAAAGGTAGCACTGAAATGATCATGGGTCCACAAGACAATATTTATACAGTAGCTCTTCTTCCAGAAGATGGCCCAGAAGATTTTACTGCAAAATTTGAAGCTGCTATTGAAGGATTGGATGATTTCCTAGTCTTTGCGGATCTTCTCGGTGGAACACCATGTAATGTGGTAAGCCGTTTGATCATGGAAGGTCGTGATATTGACCTTTACGCAGGGATGAATCTTCCAATGGTGATTGAATTTATCAATGCTAGCCTTACAGGTGCAGATGCGGACTATAAGAGCCGTGCTGCAGAAAGCATTGTGAAAGTTAATGACCTGTTAGCTGGCTTCGATGATGACGAAGATGAATAAGATGTGACAACGTGAAAATCGTTAGAGCATTTTATATAGAATATACATGGGAATGGGACTTACTCCCATTCCCATATTTAATAGAAAAAGAGGAAATCAATGTTACATTATACAAAAGAAGACTTGATCGAATTGGGTGCAGAAATCACTACACGTGAAATCTACCAACAGCCAGATGTATGGAAAGAAGCTTTTGAATCTTATCAAGCAAAACGTGAAGAAATTGCAGCATTCCTACAAGGGATTGCTGATAAACATAACTATATCAAGGTTATCTTGACAGGTGCTGGGACTTCTGCTTATGTGGGAGACACCTTGGTACCTTACTTTAAGGAAGTCTATGACGAACGCAAATGGAATTTCAATGCTATTGCGACAACAGATATCGTTGCCAATCCAGAAACTTATTTGAAAAAAGATGTGGCAACTGTCCTTGTATCCTTTGCTCGTAGTGGGAACTCGCCTGAAAGTGTGGCGACTGTTGATTTGGCCAAAGCTTTGGTGGATGAGCTTTATCAAGTGACGATTACTTGTGCAGCAGATGGTAAATTGGCTCTTCAAGCTCATGGCGATGACCACAATCTCTTGCTTTTGCAACCAGCTGCTTCTAATGATGCTGGATTTGCTATGACTTCTAGCTTTACGTCTATGATGTTGACAGCTCTCTTGGTCTTTGATCCTACAGAATTTGCTGTTAAAGCTGAACGTTTTGAAGTTGTATCTAGTCTTGCCCGTAAAATTCTAGACAATGCAGAAGATGTCAAAGAACTTGTTGACCTAGACTTTAACCGTGTCATCTATCTAGGCGCTGGTCCTTTCTTTGGCCTTGCTCATGAAGCTCAGCTCAAGATTTTGGAATTGACAGCTGGCCAAGTGGCGACCATGTATGAAAGCCCAGTCGGATTCCGTCACGGTCCAAAATCTCTTATCAACGAAGATACAGTTGTTTTGGTCTTTGGTACAACGACAGACTACACTCGCAAGTACGACTTGGACTTGGTTCGTGAAGTTGCTGGTGACCAGATTGCTCGCCGTGTTGTGCTTTTAAGTGATCAAGCCTTTGGTCTTGAAAATGTCAAAGAAGTGGCCCTTGGTTGTGGCGGTGTCTTGAATGATATTTACCGTGTCTTCCCTTACATCGTTTATGCCCAACTCTTTGCCCTATTGACTTCACTCAAGGTAGAAAATAAACCAGATACACCGTCTCCTACAGGTACAGTAAACCGTGTGGTACAAGGTGTTATCATCCACGAATATCAAAAGTGATACTGCGTTTATAGATTCTTGATAAAGGGGTTTGTAAATCATACAAGTAAACCATAGATTGTCAGTAGGCTTTCTATGGTTTGTTTGCTTGAGAGAAATAGTAAAAGGAGAAGAGAATGAAAGCATACACAGAGCGTGTATTTGGAAATGTTGAGGGCAAGGATGTCTTGGCCTATCGATTTGAGACAGACGGTGGCTACCAACTTGAGGTTATGACTTATGGTGCGACCATCTTGCGCTATGTCACGCCTGACAAAGATGGAAATTTTGCCAATGTAATCTTGGGATTTGATGACTTTGATAGCTATGTAGGCAATAGTCCTAAGCATGGAGCGAGCGTAGGTCCTGTAGCGGGTCGTATTGCAGGTGCGACATTTGAGCTCAATGGCAAGATCTATGATCTTGAAGTCAACAATGCTAGCAACTGTAATCACAGTGGTTCAACTGGTTGGGATTCGAGCTTGTTTGAACTAGTTGAAGTGAGCGATCATGGCTTGACCCTCTACACAGAGCGTACAGATGGGACAGGAGGATTTCCTGGAAATCTCAAGATTTGGATCAGTTACCACTTAGAAGAAACTGGTGCCTATGAAATCAGCTACAAGGTAACGACCGATCAAGATACGCTGGTCAATCCAACCAATCACAGCTATTTCAACTTGTCTGGTGATTTCACGCAGACGATTGACCGCCATGTCTTTCAACTAAATACTGAGGGCATTTATCCAATCGCTCCTGACGGTGTTCCAGCCAAAACTCCAGACGCTACTCGTGATGTGGTCAAACACATCTACAATGGTGCTTTGCTCAAGGATATCTTTGCAGAAGAAGATGAGCAAATTCAGCTGGTGTCTGGTTTAGACCACCCCTTTGCCCTTCCTGCAAGTCATGACAATGCTGGTTTCCTTTATGACCAAAACTCAGGTCGCTTCTTGCTTTTCAAGACAGAGGCTCCGTGTTTTGTGGTCTACACAGCAAACTTTGTGGATGAAAGTGTCATCATAGGAGGTCAACCAATGGTGCAGCACAATGGGATTGCCCTTGAAGCGCAAGCTCTACCAGATGCCATTCACAGTGACCTCAAAGACCAAGTCATTCTCAAAGCAGGGCAAACCTTCACCAGTAAGACACGTTATGAGCTTGTTGTGAAATAAAAGGATAGGAATTTCTACTTTTGGGGTGAATAGTATTTGCCTTATAACATTAGTAGAAACGGGCAAAGAATGGGAAAATATGATATAATTTAATATTGAAAATACCTGTCCTATCTAAAGGATAAAAGGAGAAAAAAATGAAGAAAATTGTATTTGCTAGCGCCTTGGCTTTGACTTTAGCTGGAGCAGTTTTGACAAATGATGTTTTTGCCAATGACAGATTGGTGGCAACACAATCTGCTGATGGTAAAAATGAAAATGTCTTGAGTTCAGAAGTGCTTAACCCTGCTAGTGGCAATGTTTTGGTTGGATTAAAGGGAGAATTTTTGACTCCAAACCAACAAGCTATCTTAGATGCCGTCAATGCTATGCGTAAAGAGGCAGCTGACGAAGGCTTGGTAGATAAGTATGTCCCTATCAAATGGTCGACTGACCTAGAAAAGGCAGCTTTTGCTAGAGCTGCAGAAGCTTCTGTAACTATGGATCATACTCGTCTTTCTGGTAAAGAAATTTGGAGTGCTTTCCCATCTGGAAACAGTGTACTTGGAGAAAACTTGGGTTGGAACCATGATGGTTTCCTAAAAGCTCTTGAACAATGGCGTGCTGAAAAAGCAGACTACGTGAAGAAAAAATCAGGTGGTTCAACAAATGGTGGATCTGGTCATTATCAGACTTTGATTAGCCCTAAATTTACACACATGGGGATTGCTGCCTTTAAGAACCCAAATAACCCATATAATGCCGTAACGATTGCTCAGGCTTTTGGTGATGCTGCTACTTCAGAAGAGTTGGTAGGCAGTTACGGTCCTGCTATTCAATATGCAGAAGTGACTTCATCTAACTTGTCAACAGTTAAAAATAAAGCAGTCGTAGTTGAAAAAGCGCTGAAAGAATTTAGAACTTCTAGTTCAGACCAATCTGGTTGGGTGAAAACAGATGGGAAATGGTATTTCTATGAGTCTGGTGATCTGAAGACAGGCTGGGTGAAAACGGGTGGTAAATGGTACTACTTGGATGACCTAGGTGTCATGCAGACAGGATTTGTAAAAGTAGATGGTAGCTGGTATTACTTGAGTAGCTCAGGTGCTATGTTTACAGGCTGGGGTACAGACGGAAATAGATGGTTCTACTTTGATGGCTCAGGAGCTATGAAGACAGGCTGGCTCAAAGAAAATGGAGTTTGGTACTACCTTGATGCGTCTGGTATCATGAAGACAGGTTGGTTTAAAGTTGGCCAATACTGGTACTATGCATATGGCTCAGGAGCTTTGGCAGTCAGCACAACAACACCAGACGGTTATAAAGTAAATGGCAACGGTGAATGGGTAAACTAGAAACTAAAGGAGTTGCTTTAACAACTTTAGATAACCTATATTTGTTACTATAATTTTAAATATGGAGAGAAGAGATTGCTTCCTCCATTTTTTATTTTTCGTTGACAGTTTTTTTATTGCTAAACAGTTAATTACCTAGTTACTTGATGTTTCCCATCCGTTCAATTGTATATCTATCCCTAGAATCTTTTAAAAAGTTGATGTATAATGGAAAGAGTTGTATATTTTACAATAAATTAACATACTAATTTAAAAATGTAAAAAGAGGGGAATATGAATTTCAAAACTAGTGGAGAAGAAAGACAGAATTTCTCATTAAGAAAATTGGCAGTTGGTCTTGTATCTGTGGCAGTTGCGTGTTTCTTTTTGATGGGAACTGGCCTACAGACTGTATCTGCCCAAGAATCTCATACCGTTAATTATACTTATGTTTTAGAGTCGGATCTGACTGATGAAGAGAAGGCTCTCTTGATTACATCCCTACCACAAGTAGCGGAAGAAACAGACGCTACCTACTATCTGGTTTATCGAGCAAATCAAGTATTGCCCAATACGGGTACTAGCTCTCCATTAGGGACTGTTGCCTTGGTGGCAGGTCTTAGTTTGCTGGTTGTAGTAGTTCTTAAGGGACCTGATGGCAAGAGAAAGATTAGTCGATTCTTGTTAGTAACAGCTCTAGGCAGTCAGTTGCTGTCTCCAACTGTCCTTGCTTTGACGAGTGAGACACTGGCTGCCTACAACACTCAACTATCGGTCCATGCAGGAGATGCCTTGCCAGCTCCGGTTGATATTCCTGGATATACTTATCTAGGATTTGTAGAAAACAAACTAGCTCATTCTGTACCGACAACTAGCAAGCCGGCAGAATCTACTGGAAATCAAGAGATTAAATCAGAAAACAGTCAATCTCAGGAAGTAGTTACTACTCATTCAGCAGATTCGACTGAGGGAACTGAATTTGTCAAGCAATCAAATGACAGTAAATCTAACTTAGAAAATGTAGATAGCTCAGAAGTGACGGCTGTGTATCCTAAAAATGAGGATACTAGTCAGCAACCGAAAGTTCCTCAGAGTCAGGAAAGCAAGGATACTAATGTTGTCAAAGGCGGGGAGGCAGACCAAAAACCAGAACCGGCTACAGCTCCTGCAACAGATTCAAGCCAAACTGGTGGGAATCAAGAACAGGTAAATCCAGTCCAGCCAGCTCCGACTAGACCAAGAACAGAGGGACAACAAGGGGGGACACCTTCTCCTATAGAGCCCCAACCGCAGGAAAACAATGAAACTCTCATTCAAGCAAAGGGAACTCAAGAGTCAGGTCATGAGGGCGAGTCCCTAGTTCAACCAGTGCAACCAGCGTATACGGATCCAATCAGCACTCAAGGGACCCAAGAGTCGGGTCATGAGGGTGAGGCTCTGGTTCAACCAGTGCAACCAGCCTACACAGAACCGATCAGTACTCAAGGGACGCAAGAGCCAGGTCATGAGGGCGAGGCTCTCGTTCAACCAGCACCACCAGTCTACACAGACCCAATCAGCACTCAAGGGACGCAAGAGCCAGGTCATGAAGGTGCTGCCCTAGTTCAACCAGCACAACCGTCTTATACAGAACCCGTTAGCACCCAAGGTACACAAGAGCCCGGCCATGAAGGTGAGGCTCTGGTTCAATCAGAACTACCAGTTTACACAGGTCCTCAGGAGGGATCTCCAGTTGATCCAACAGTGCCAGAGTCTACAGAAGTTGTTAGCAGTAAGGGAACGCAAGAGCTAGGCCATGAGGGTGAAGCTTTAGTTCAACCCGTTCAGCCATCTTACACAGCCCCAATTAGTACCCAAGGTACGCAAGAGCCCGGTCACGAAGGTGAAGCTGCTGTAGCAGAGGCTCTTCCTGAACTGCCTTTGACAAGTAATCATCGTACAGTAACAGAAACCATTCCTCATGAAACTGAAGAAATTGAAGATGCGACTATCATAAAAAATCATCGAGAAATTGCTCAGGAAGGAAAAGACGGTTTACGGACAATCGAGTATGAAGATTATCTCGTAGATGGTAAGGTGGAAGCGAGCAAGGAAATCTCGCGTACAGAAGTAGAACCAACCAAAGAGATTGTCAAGGTTGGTAGTCTTGTTAAAACCAAACCAACGGTTGAAATTACTAATCTGGTTAAAGATGAGAGCAAAAAAGCAGTAGCAGTCAACTATCACCTGGATGACCCAACGTCTGCTCTTGTTAAGGCCAAGGCCCAAATTTACCAAAAAGGAACATTGGTCAAAGAGGTGGACTTGAAAAATCCATCAGCCCAACAAACGATTGATGGATTGGACTACTATACGTCATACAATCTTAAGACTTACCTGACCTATAATCTAGGACAATCTGATCAGGAAAGTACAGAAGTATCAACGAAAGATTTTCAGTTAGACTATAAAAAAATTGAAATCAAAGATGTGGATGAAGTGGGGCTCTATGGTAAGGAAGATGGTCACTACCGTCGTTATCTGAACTTATCAGAAGTACCAAGTGATTTATCACCTTATTTTGTCAAAGTCAAATCAGACAAGATGAAGGAAATGCTGCTACCAGTTAGCTCTATTAAGGAAACAGATGATGGGAAATACAAGGTAACCGTTGCCTTCAATGAACTGGTTCAAGAGGAAGGTTCAACATATAAGGATAACTATAGTTTCACAATTGATAAGCAAAAGCTTGCCAAGGACGGTGTCTATACTTCCTTTAAGAAACTGATTGCTGCCATGCAAGGCGATCTCGCTGGAACCTTTAAACTTGGAGCTGATATGACAGCTGATGAGGTGTCCTTAGCTAAGGGACAAACCAGCTATGTGACAGGCACTTTCACTGGTAATCTTATCGGTGCGAGTGACGGACAGCCGTTTGCGATTTATGACCTTAAGACAGCCTTGTTTGATAACTTGACCAAGGCTACTGTGAAAGATATTGACCTTAAAGCAGTAGCGATTAAGCGTCAAGAAGACACAGCTAGCCTAGCAAAAGTGGCTACTAACAGCCAGATCAGTAATGTAGCTGTAGAAGGTCAATTGACAGGTAGCAAGTCAGTTGCAGGTTTGGTAGCGAAGGCTCAAGATACAGAAATAACCAATAGTTCCTTTACAGGTAGCATTCAGGCCAAGCATGTGGATGCCTCTCCTTACTATGTGGGAGGTATAGCAGGGCTCTTATCTGGTAATAAGGCTAAGATTGATAAGGTAGCTGTTGATGCAAATATTTCTAGCAATGCCCGCAACAATGACCAATTTGCGGGAGGTATTGTAGGGAAAGTTCAAAGTGGTGCTTTGGTCTCTCATGCGCTAGCAAGTGGAACCATTCTCAATACGACAACCTATCCACGCGTCGGAGGTATAGCTGGTTCTACATGGCAAAATGGCCGTATCCATCATGTCGTTAGCATGGTCAATACTGGAGACGGCTATGCCATTACAGGAGACCAGTACAGGGGAGCGGACATCAAAGATGCCAGCACTGCAGTAGAGAATAAGAAGGCAGATCTCTATGCGACCTCAATTACCCAAGACCAGGCCAGAGAAAAAGTTCAGTCTTATGGTATAACAGTGACGCTAGACGACACAGGTCAAACACTCAAGGACAATCAGCGCAGTGTGGACTATACTCAGTTAAGCCAAGGCCAAGCTAGTCGAAAAGTTGCTTATCACAATATCGAGAAATTGATGCCTTTCTACAATAAAGAGTTAGTGATTCACTATGGAAATCAAGTCGATCCTACGGATAAGCTCTACACCACAGAACTGCTGGATGTTGTACCAATGAAGGACAATGACATCATCACAGATATTCAGGCCAATAAAGCAGCTATCAATAAGCTTATGTTGCATTTTGCTGATAATACAATCAGCTACTTAGACGTCACTTACAAAGATGACTTCAAAAATACACAAATTGCAGAGTATAGCGTAGCAGGTAAAAACTTTATCTTTACGCCAGAGGCCTTTCTATCTGACTATACGAAAGTGACCAATCAAGTCCTAGCAGATTTGCAAGGGGTCGAATATGACTCGGCAACCATGAGAAAAGTCCTTGGCATTGAGGCAGATG
This sequence comes from Streptococcus sp. CL6.22, assembly GCF_049738055.1. Lineage (GTDB taxonomy): Bacteria > Bacillota > Bacilli > Lactobacillales > Streptococcaceae > Streptococcus > Streptococcus mitis_DJ. The sequence goes on from NZ_JBKOTV010000006.1 coordinate 47,080, forward strand.
CTTTACTTGATCCACTATATTTGGATAAAGAATTTGAAAAAGTCAAGGCTAATATCGGTGAACATCTTCGTAAAGTGCTAGCCATGGACAAGTCTATCAATACGATGGGGGATAGTGTAGCAACCTACATCAGTGAGAAAATCAAGAACAACAAGGAAGCTTTCTTGCTTGGTTTGACCTACCTCAATCGCTGGTACAATATCAACTATGATCACATCAATACCAAGGACCTCAATACCTATAAGTTTGACTTTGATGGCAATAGCACAGCTTCAACCCTGGATACCATCATTGCCCTAGGTCAGAGTGGTATGGAAAATCTCAAGGCATCAAATAATACAAGTGCCTATGAGACAACCCTAGCTGCTGCAAAAGGTCGCAAGACAGTGACGGATTTACTAGAGTCTTACAGAAAACTCTTCCTACCAACCAAAACCAATAATGAATGGTTGAAGACAAATACCAAGGCCTATATCGTAGAGAGTAAGTCAGCAATTCCAGAAGTGCGTGCCAAACAAGAGTCAGCTACATCAGATAGTAAATATACGCTAGGAGTCTATGACCGTATTACGGCACCAAGTTGGAAATTAAAAAACATGCTCCTACCGCTATTGACATTGCCAGAAGAGGATGTTTATGTGATTTCAAATCTTTCTACCTTGGCCTTTGGTGGCTATGAACGCTACCGTGATCGTGTCAATAATACAGTCTTGTCAGGAGAAGAACTGCGTCAGTATGTTCGTGCTAAGGTTGACCAGTCGGCTGAATGGCAACGAGACCACTATGATATCTGGTACCATCTCCTTTCACCAGAATACAAAGAAAAACTCTTCCGTTCAGTCATGGTTTCAGATGGCTTTGGTATGAAAGATAGCAACAGCAATTATTATTGGGCTACCCTGTCTGATAAGACCATTGATTCGATCTACAACTTCTTTGGACCAACTGGTAAGTGGTATGGGGAAAGTAAGGGAGCTGGAGCTTATGCCAATGGTTCTGAGGTCCACTATGTCAGCGACCGCTTGTTGGATAAATACGGAACATCTGTCTATACTCATGAAATGGTTCACAATTCTGACGGACATATTTACTTTGAAGGGAAAGGTCGTCGTGAAGGATTGGGAGCAGAGTTGTATGCCCTAGGATTGTTACAATCTGCTGACAGCCTAGATAAGGATGCTATTGTCTTGAACACCCTCTATAAAGGGGATAAGGATTCACCAACTCGCTTGCATACTTATGACCCGACAAGTCGCTTTACATCAGCTGCAGCCTTGCAAGAGTATGTTCACGGTATGTACGATGTCTTGTACACCTTGGACGCTATGGAAGCCAATGCCATTTTAACTAAGTCTAACGATGTTAAGAAAAAATGGTTTAGAAAAATAGAGAATTTCTACATTGAGGACAAGTATCATAAACAAACGCATGCAGGAAACTCTGTTCGTCCACTGACAGATGCTGAAGTAAGCAAACTAACAAGTCTTGATGCCTTGATTGACAATGATATCATCAACCGTCGGGCTTACCGTGATAAGAGTGACTATGCTCGTAATGGCTATCATCTTATCAGTATGTTCTCACCGATCTATGCTGCCCTCAGCAATCCAAAGGGTGCGCCTGGTGACATCATGTTTAGAAAGACAGCCTACGAATTATTGGCAGAAAAAGGTTACCAAGATGGCTTCTTACCATATGTATCGAACCAATATGCAGAAGAAGCTAAACGCAATGGGGACATTACCTATTCAGATTGGCTCCGAAAAGATGTGGGACTTATCACTGATAGCCTCGTCTTGAAAAATGTCTTTGCCAACAAATACACTTCATGGGCTGAGTTCAAGAAGGATATGTTTGATCAACGTATTCGGAAGCAAGACCAGTTGAAACCAATCACCATTCAGTATGAACTTGGTGTACCAAACAGCAGCAAGGAGATTACAATTCGTTCAGCAGCCCAAATGCAAGAACTCATCGATCAAGCAGTGGCAAAAGATGTGGCTAACATTGACCGTACGACAAGCCATGCTCCTGCAAGTTGGGTACACTTGTTAAAACAAAAAATCTACAATGCCTACCTGCGTAGCACAGATGATTTCAGAGAATCGATTTATAAATCATAAGAAAACTCCCTCAAGCTATCCTGTCTAAGTCAGTCTATCTTGCAGATGGTCGGTCTTTGTGATAGAATAGCATAAAGTCCTTTTGAGGGGGAACTTGCTAGGAAAACCCCAAGCATTGTAACGGATTAACTACCCTCGCCTTTTTGTGAGGGTGGTTTTTCGTTTGTAAGCAGAAAATAATCGAGAAAGAGTGTATAGCATGTCGAGAATTATCACTATCCATCCAGCCAAGGAAATCCATCGCTACGGTTTTGAGAGCACTCAGGCCTATCGCGCTCGCATAGCCCGACATTTGGGTCTGGAGTATGTCCACATAGTGTCGAGCCCTCAGCTTCGTCCTGATTGGAAGAAAGACTTGATCAAGTTAGGATTTTTAGAAAAGGAATTGCTCTGTGTTCCGCATAGTTTTTCAGATATAGGCCATGTAGACTTATCAGTGAAGCCAGAAAGTTTAACGCTAGCAGCTGGTGATCAGGTTGAACTCAATGAGGATGGTTTTGTCGCCTCTGTTACCCTAGGAGATGGCTCGGGGAGATATTACTATACCAAGGGGCCCTTCTTGTTTGAAGATTTCAAGGAAAAGGAACTGCGTTGGTATCATGAAAATGGAGAATTGGCTCTGGAAGGACGATTTATCGATCCTTTCAAAGAACCCTCTCCTGTAACCATCTTTCATCCAGAGTATATCTACCGCATAGGAGGAGAAATCCGTTCTGAAGAGGACTTGTTGGTTAAGTTCCTAGCCAGATGGGCAAAACAGACAGATCTTTTTATCCGTGACCAACAAATCGTTCCCAAACCCAGCCTCTGGCGTTATATGGAAAATACGGACAAAAATTACTATGAAGTTGTCCATGAAAATGTCATGCGAGACTTACGCCTCGCCAATCTGCGCAAGACAAACAAATACCTAGTTGCCAGTGAAGTGTTGACTGATACCTTGGCGAAACAAGGGTATGACACTAAGTTTTTACCACCAATGTTTACAGAAAAAGTAGGTCAGCTAAGAAAAATCGGACCTGTTTTGGACTATTGCCTAGTGGGTCATATGGGAGAAGGCAAGAACGTTGAACTTGTCATTGAAGCCTTTATCGAACTCTACAAACGTGGCTCCAAGGCCCAGATTACCTTTTATGGTGGCTCAGAGGAACGTCTAGCAGAATTACAGAATCAATATGATCTTCCGCCAACCATTCACTTTAAAGGTATCGTTAACGAAGTGCCTTATCATCTGCACCAATGCTATTTGTCTGCAAGTTACACAGAGTTATTTGCCAATGCCTGTGTTGAAGCCTTGAGCCAAGGTTTGTTAGCCTTGTTATCGGATGTGGAGATTGCCCATCGTTTCTATGCTGGTCAGTCCAATGCCATCAACTTATTTAAAACTAAATCAGAGTTGATTCAAAAGATAGAAGAGATGGAGCAGCCTGATTTTTGTCTATTAAATGAAAAAAATCTAGCCTTAGCCTCTCGCTATTCTCTGGAAAAAGTAGCTCAAATATACAGAGAACTATTAGATAGGAATTTCTAGGATGTTGGGAATTCTAGTCACCCTATTGCTCTATTTCGGCTTGATTTCTTGGATTGCCTATCGGAAAAAAGGGGACGAAGAGGACTATTATCAGGTTAAGAAAGCTGTTCCAGTGACAGTTCTGGCCTTCTCAGTCTTTGCCACCTTACTCAGCCCTATTTCCTTTCTGACTCTGGTTGGAAATGCCTATACAGGTAGGTCCTATCTCTGGTTTGCCCAATGTGGTATCTTTCTAGCCATTCCACTAGCTCATCGCTACTTTCTGCCCCTCTATCAAAAGGGCAACTATGAGACAGCCTATCATCTTTTAGAGGACAAGTTTCAATCGACTGGCATTCGTTCACTGGCCTCAGGTCTTTTCATTCTCTACCAGTTGGGGCGAATAGCAGTGGTGACCTACTTGTTGTCTCAGGCCTTAGCGCCCTTTATCCCTCTCAATCAGCTGGTCTTGTCAGGTTTACTCCTTCTTTTGACGGTCTATTATCTGGCAAGTGGTGGTCTCTTGGTTGTGCTGTGGACGGACTTCTTTCAAGGCTTGGTCCTGCTGGCTATATTGGCCCTCTTTCTACCAAGAATTGCCCAATCAGGTCTTGTCATGAATAGCAGTCAACAGCTATCTCACTTTGCAGAGATGCTGGATGGGAAGACGGTTTTTATCTTAGTTACAGGAGCAGGTTTTAGTAGCTTGTTTTCCTACGTTTCTTCGCAGGATATCGTCCAACGTTTTAATAGCAAAATGGGGCGTCAGAAGATTGGAAAAATCTTATGGTTACAGGGACTCTTGTCCTTTGGGATTGCTAGTTTACTGTATCTGATTGGCTGCTTGATTCGTCAGGAAAATTTTGCTACCACATCGACCAATCCTGTTCTCATTGCTTACGCTCGGGAAGGTCTGGCGCCTTGGTTTGGCAGTTTTATCATGCTGGCTCTCTTGGCAGCAGGCCAATCCACAGTTTCATCCAGTATGAATGCAATCGTGACCTGCTTGAAGTTGGATTTTGCTTGGTCAAAGATTCGCTGGTCGCCAAGTATTCTATCCTTTGTCTTAGCAGGTCTGTCCTGGCTCCTCTGCCTCTTGCTCATGAATGCAGAAATCTACTCCATCTACGAATGGATTAACGGCTTTATGGGCTTGACACTGGGTGTGATTGGTGGTTTGTACCTCTTGGTTTTGCTCCTCAAAAGACCGAGTTTACAGTTAGCCAAAATCTATTTGGTTTTTAGTCTAGGAGCCTTGGTTCTCTATCATTACAGTGGCCTTTTTGTCAACCCCAATCCCTGGTTAAATAGTATCATCACTACCCTATCTGCCCTTTTTATCTCAATTCTAGGAAGACTATATGAAAGTAACATCTAAACCCATAGCCGTTATTTTGATCCGTTCGGGTTCACGCGGCTTAGTGGATAAAAATATCAAACCGCTTGCAGGCAAACCCTTGGTTTTCTATACCATCGAAGTCGCTCTAGCTTCTAAGCTATTTAGTGACATCTGGGTTTCCTCAGATTCACAAGCCTATCTAGAACTCTGTCGTCAAGCCTATCCAGAGATTCGTTGTGTCCATAGACCAAAAGAATTGGCCCTATCCACAACCTCTAGTTTAGAAACCTTACGAGACTTTTTACAGCCCTTTGAAGAAGAGCAGGTCTTTGTGAATCTACAGGTGACCTCACCCTTGAGGGAGGTGGAGCATCTTATCGATTCCTACCAGCTCTACTGTCAGTCTGGCGCCGACCATTTGATTTCCTGTGTTAAGGCGGACAAGAGTCGTAGTCTTTTCTTGCAGTTAGCGGAGTCGTCATTTATCCGCCCGCCTCACGTTTCCAAGCACTATGCTCGGCAAAAAGAGCCTGTCTATTACTATCCTAACGGTAGTATCTGGATTTCTCGCAAGGACCGTTACCTACGAGACGAGACCTTTTACACAGATAAGACAGTAGCCTATGAAATGCCCAAACTCTATTCTTATGATATCGACGATGCCTTGGACTTTGAAGTCGTTGAGACCTTGCTGCACCATCACCACCTAGGAGAATCAAAGAGATGAAACACCTCATCATTGCCACAACGCCCTTGCAGGCCAAGATTGCCCAGCATATCAAGAGCCTCTATCCTGATCAGGAATTTGTCAGCCTTTATGTCAGTCCTGTCAAAAATGCCCGTCAGGAGCATTATGCCAAGGATTTTGACCATGCTCACTATCCTCAGACGGCAGAGGACTTGGCTCAGATTTGTCAGGAGCTTGCCGGCGACTATGACACTATCTTTTATGCTAGTTTTGACAATAGCTTGATTCTGGACTTGGTTGCTAGTTCGACCTACCAACACCTCATGAGTTTTGATGATGGCTATGCGGATATTTACCCCTTGGGTATGTATGCCCTCCCTCTTCAACCCAGTCAGGTGGGGCCTTTGGGCTTGACTAGAGATGATTTGATTGAGCGGACGGAAAAGCACTATACCCTCTATCGCAGTGACTACCATGTCGTGGCTAGAGAAAAGCTAGTTTATCTGGAGCATTTTTTTGACCTGCCTCAAGCTCCCGTTTCAAATGGTAAGACGGTCAAGGTCCTGCTGGGACAAAAGTTCTCTGAAGAGGACGACCAGATCTCCATCCGCTTTATCAGCACTTATGCCAAGGCCTTGGCAATTGACCTCTATCTACCCCATCCCAAGGAAACCTTCACTATCCCTGATGTGACCTACTTGGAGACGGAGTTGATCTTTGAAGATGTTCTAGCCCAACTCTTTCAAGAATACGAGTTCGTTCATGTCTATCATTTTACCTCATCCGTCAGCCTGCACCTTAAAGACCTGCCCCATGTGACCATCACAGGTATTTCTCTCCCCTACTATGAGGACCGTCAAAAAGAATTGCGACGATTAGGTTGTCAGTTTGAAATAGTTTCACTTGGCTGGTAGTATAAATGTATATTTTTAAATATGTAAATCCATACATCTGTATGGATTTTTTATATATAAATATAGCGAAAAACTATAGTTTGAATGATCAAAAAGTATTGAGATTATTTGTATAGGGGGTTTTAAAGTGTTAAAATAGAAGTGTCGGGTTTTCAGGTTTATCAATTGTTATGGCTATAATAATATAATAATCTTTGAAAATCATACAAAAAAATAAAGATAAAGGATGCTAAGGATGTTTATAAATAAAAAGGAAAAATTTTCCATCCGTAAGTTTAAAGACGGTCGTTCAGACTCAGTCAAAATCGGTACAGTTGCTCTGATTGTTGGTGCAGCCCTTGCAATGGCTGCTGGAACGCAGACAGTTGAAGCGGCAATGACAGAGAACAGTGACAACACAACAACGATTTCTAATGATAAGGGATCAGTAACTGTAGATACTGGAAATATTAAGGATCCGAATAATGGTAAGGACTTTTCAACTGATGCAACTGATAATGGGACAAAAGAAATTACAAAAACTGGAAAAGTAGATTACAAATACGTAACTGCTGAAGGAAATACTGTATTAGAAGAAAACAAAAACCAAAACTCTGGTGCTGATAAAACTATCGAAACAACATATGATGTATACGGTAAATCAGGAGAAGTTTTCAAAGGAACTACAGGTGGGGATGCAGAAGATAGCGACCTAAACGACGCTAAAGAAAATGGTAAGAAAGAAACAATTGAAAAAGATGGAAAAACTTACCACCTAATCGGAGAGCCTAAAGTCGAAACTACTGGAGATGGTGGAGGAGTATACTCTGATACAACTCTAGGTGATATAACTGCGAAATTGACTCCAGAAGGATTAAGTAATGCAGAAGGTAAAATTACCTATGATAATGTAAAAGCTGGTGGAAAAGCTTGGATTGTTGAACAAACAGGAAAAGGAACATATGGTAAATATGTACAAGCTGATTCAGGTGCTATCACATCTGATGCTAAGATGGTAGAAGCTTTCAAAGCTGGAGAAGCGGCGGCGAAAAACTTCACTTCAGCTAACGTAACTGCTGACGGTGGAATCAAAGAAGGAGACTACGTTTTCGTTCTTGAGAAAAACACTTATGTAACTGTTAGTAACGATAGTCCTCAATTAACTGCTATGATACCTTTATCGCCTAAGGACAATGTAGCTGATGACGCCGATGACCCTTATGGAGAGGGGACTGGTGCAAGTCTAGATAGAACATATGCAATGGTTCAAAAATTTAAAGCGGCGCCAGATACTTTAACAGGTGAAAACAACAAAACTGTTGTAAAAGGGTATCTTGCTTATCTTCAAGAAAAAGGATTAGAAGATAACATGCTTAACTTTAAACGATATTTTGTTGTGGGGCTAGAAGCAAAAACTGGTGTAGAATCCGCAATAGCAGTTGATAATGGAGATCAAGTTGATGCTAAAGGAAGACCGACATCAGATGTAACTGTGGATTATTCAGGGGTTTCTGAGTCAGGAACAACTGCTATAGATGGTGGAAAGGGTGATTTTACTCTTAATCTTAGTTCTCCTGATGCGGAAGTTGAAACATACACTTACCGTGATGAAATCACTCCACTTCGTGCATATCGTTTAGCAAGTGGTACTACAACAATCACTTATACTTATGCAGAAGAAAAAACTCGTGAAGTCGAGAAAAAAGGTTCTGTAGTCGTTAACTACCAAACAGAAGACGGAACAGAATTAAAAGCTCCTTACACTGATACTCCTGAAACAGTAGCTGAAGTAGTAACTGAGCATTACTATGTTGATGCTGATGGACAAGAAGTAGTTGTAGAAGACAAAACTGTTAGAACGCCTAAAAACGTAGCCTACAACACTAAGAAAAATGAAACTGAAAAACCTCAAAAACTTACAGATGCACAAGGAAATGTTTACTACCTAAACGAAGCAAATACAACAACATCTGTAAATGGTACAGAAACTACATCGCCAGCTGAAGAAGGTACAGTAGTAGAAGGTGTTACAAAAGTAACTTACATCTATGAAAAAGCTGGATCAGTCATCGTCAACTACAAAACAGAAGATGGAACTCCACTTACAGGAACAGTAGTTGGAGATGAAAGCAAAACTGTAGCTTCAGGTACGAAAGATGTTGATAATGGTAAACCAGGTACAGAGTACAACACTGCAGATAACGGAATGAAACCAGAACGTATTAAAACTGCGGAAGGAAAAGTTTACCAACTGGTTCCAGAATCAACTGAAGGTGAACCAGAAGGTGAAGTAGAATCAGGTGTAACTAAAGAAGTAACATACGTTTATAAAGAAGTTAAAGGTAACGTAGTTGTTAAGTACGAAGATACTGAAGGTAACACACTTGCTGATGACGAACAAGATGAAACAGATGCTTCTCTAAATGTTAAATACGATACAGCTGATCACAAAAAAGAATCTATCACTAAAGATGGTGTTAAATATTACTTAACAGCTAAAGAACTTAAAGATGGTTCTAAACCAGCTACTGGAGACGTAGTAGAAGGAACAACTACAGTAACTTACGTTTATGAAAAAGCTGGATCAGTAATCGTTAATTACCAAACAGAAGATGGAACTCCATTAGTAGGTGTTGACGCAGATGGTGCTAACGTAGCTTCAGGTGCTAAAGACACAACAGACGCTAAAGCAGGAACTGACTACAACACTGCAGACAACGGATTGAAACCAAACCGCATCACAACTGCAGAAGGAAAAGTATACGAACTAGTACCAACAGCAACTAAAGGTGACGAAACTGGTAAAGTTGTTGCTGGAGAAACTAAAGAAGTAACATACGTTTATAAAGAAGTAACTGGTGATGTAGTCGTTCACTACGTTGATACAGAAGGCAACGTAATCGCTGATGATAAAGAAGATACAAAAGGTGCTTCTCTAAACGCTAAATACGATACAACTGACAACAAACCAGAGAAAATCGAAAAAGACGGAACTGTTTACTACTTAACAGAAAAAGCTGTCAAAGACGATTCTAAACCAGAAAACGGAGACGTAGTAGAAGGTAAGACTGAAGTAACTTACGTTTACGAAAAAGCAGGACAAGTAGTCGTTCACTACACTGACGAAAAAGGTAACACTCTTCAAGCAGATGCTGTTGATACCAAAGACGGTAAACCAAACGCTGACTACAACACTGCTGATAACGATATGAAACCAAACCGTATCACTACTCCAGAAGGCAAAGTATACGAGTTAATCCCTCAATCAATTAAAGGTGATGAAACAGGTAAAGTTAAAGCTGGAGAAACTACAGAAGTAACTTACGTCTACAAAGAAATCACTGGTAATGTCGTCGTTCACTACGTTGATACAGAAGGAAACACACTTGCTGAAGATACGAAAGATGTAGAAAATGGATCACTAAGTGAGAAATATGACACAACTGACAACAAACCAGCTAAACTTGAAAAAGATGGTACTGTTTACTACTTAACAGCTAAAGAATTGAAAGACGGTTCTAAGCCAGAAAACGGTGCTGTTGTAGAAGGAACTACAGAAATTACTTATGTATACGAAAAAGCAGGAAACGTTCTTGTTCATTACGTAGATGAAGCTGGTAACACTCTTCAAGCAGATGCTGTTGATACTAAAGACGGTCAACCAGGAGCTAAATACGATACTTCTGATAACGATATGAAACCAACTCGTATCACAACTGCAGAAGGCAAAGTATACGAATTAGTACCGGCATCGACTAAAGGTAATGAAACTGGAGACGTTGAAGCAGGTAAGACTACAGAAGTAACTTATGTTTACAAAGAAGTGAAAGGAAACGTAGTCGTTCACTACACTGATGAAGCGGGTAACACAATCGCTGAAGACGTTAAAGATACGACTGACGGATCAGTAAGCTCAGCATATGACACAACTGACAACAAACCAGCTACAATCACTACAAAAGATGGTAAGGTATATGTACTTGTACCAACATCAACTAAGGGTGAAGAATCTGGTAAAGTAACAGAAGGAACTACAGAAGTAACTTATGTTTACAAAGACGTCAAAGAAGAAGCTTCTAAAGAAATCGATAAAGCTTTGTCTGAAAAAGAAAGTAAGATTAAAGAAAATCCTGAGTTAACAAACGAAGAGAAAGAAAAAGCGATTGAAGATGCTAAGAAATCAGCAGAACAAGCTAAGAAAGCATTGAAAGAAGCGAAAACTCCTGAAGATGTAGAAAAATCTACTACAAAAGCTAAAGAAGATGTAGAAAAATCTCCTGTTACTCCAGAAGACAAGCCAAAAGCGAAAGAAACGATTGATAAAGCTCTAGAAAATAAAGTGAAGAAGATTGATGAAAATCCAAACTTGACTCCAGAGCAAAAAGAAAAAGCTAAGGAAGAGGCTAAGAAAGATGCTGAAGAAGCTAAGAAAGCCATCGACAAAGCACCTTCTAAAGAAGAAGTAGAAAAAGCGAAAGAGAATGGTAAGAAAGAAGTTGAGAAAGATACTCCAACTCCAAACAAACCATCAACTCCATCAGAAAATGATAAGGATCAGCCAACTACACCTTCTCCAGAAGAAAAAGCTAAAGCGAAAGAATCTGTCGATAAAGACTTGGAAGAAAAAATCAAGAACATTGATAAAGATCCAAGCTTGACTCCAGAGCAAAAAGAAAAAGCTAAGGAAGAGGCTAAAAAAGAAGCTGAGAAAGTTAAGAAATCAATCGAAGAAGGTAAGACGACTGAATGGGTAGACGAAAAAGGAAACCCAATCAAACCTGTAACACCAGGAACATATCCAGCAGGATCAACTCCTAACTACGAACTAGTAGGAACAGTTACAAACCCAGAAACAGGAAAAGTAACTCACATCTTCAAACCAGTAACTAAAGAAGGAAAAACTACAGTATGGGTGGATGTCAATGGTAAACCATTGAAACCATTAGCTGAAGGAGATAATCCAGCTGGAGAGATTCCAGGATATGCCTTAGTGGAAACAATAAACGTTAAAGAAACTGGCGATGTTATCCACGTATTTAAACGTACTACAAATGGAAGACCTCAAAAAGAAGGTTCTACAAATGGAGGATCACTCATTCCATCTCAACCAGGTTCTCCAGCAAGACCTTCAACAAACCCAACAAGTCCGGTGAAACCGACAGACCCAAGTCAACCAGAAACTCCAGTAGTTCCTGCAGCCCCAAGTCAGCCAGCAACACCGGCTAACCCAGCAACACCAGCTAATCCAGCTAACCCAGCTGGTCCAGCAACTCCAATGATGCCATCAGCACCAGTAAATGGTGAAGCACCACAAGCTCCAGCAGCTCCATCAGAAGCTAAAGGACAAGCTGAACTTCCAAACACTGGTACAGCAGATAATGCTAGCCTAGCAGCACTTGGACTTCTTGGAGTCTTGAGTGGATTTGGACTTGTTGCTCGCAAGAAAAAAGAAGACTAATTTTAATTAGATTTTCTGACAAGAAAAAGGAGTAGGATATCATATCCGCTCCTTTTCTTTTTGGGTTGAGATGAGAGTCATCTTAAAGTTGGTAAAAATTTTCAATGGTTTGATTGTCAATTCTCTGTAGATTTTCTCGTTCTAATCCCATATAGACAAGATTACAGAATCATAATCTATAAGTTGTCTGGCTTGACTTTCTTGATAGAAATTATATAATAGTTGTAATAAAAATAATTACAACTAGAAAAGAGGTCTATTTATGACCTATGAATACAAGAGCCACATTTATTTAGCAGAGGCAGTTTTAAATGTAAAGGATTTGGCAAGTCAAACAGCCTTTTATCAGCAAATTATTGGTTTAGAAATCTTATCTCAAACTGAGACAGAGGTCGTTCTGGGACTTGGAGGAAAAGCCTTGGTATACTTGATTCAAGCACAATAGAGCGGTGAAGCAAGGGAACATTATGGTCTTTACCATCTGGCTATTCTTTTGCCGACACGCAAGGCTTTGGCAGATGTCTTAAAACACCTGACAGATTTACAGATTTCTCTTGTCGGCGGTGCAGACCATGGTTACAGTGAGGCCCTTTATTTAGAGGATTTGGAGGGAAATGGCATTGAACTCTATCGAGATAAGCCAGTTTCCACATGGGATATTCGAGAAGATGGACGCATTATCGGAGTGACAGAGGCCCTTGCGGCGCAGGACATTTATGAGTTTGGGGAAAGAGTAGAGCCCTTTATCCTAGCAGAAGGTACGAGAATGGGGCATATTCATCTTTCTGTCAAGGATAGTCGAAAGTCCAGCCAGTTTTATCAAAAGGTCTTAGGGCTAGAAGATAAATTCAGTGTACCTAGTGCTAGTTGGATTGCAGCTGGAGGCTACCATCATCATTTAGCAGTCAACGAATGGGGAGGAAAAGGCCTAGCTCCGCGTAAGCAAGGCTTGCCAGGTTTGGCTTACTATGTCATTGAAGTCGCACATAAAGAAGAACTGTTAACGATTGCGCAACGAGCACAAGAAGTTGATGCACCAATCAAGTGGCTGGCATCGAGCCAGTTGGAAATCACAGACCTAGACGGAATCGTGACCCGTATTCGCTTAGCTAGATAGGATGTGATAAAGACAAGCATCTAATACTCAATGAAAATCAAAGAGCAAACTAGGAAACTAGTCGCAGGCTGTACTTGAGTACGGCAAGGCGACGTTGACGCAGTTTGAATTTGATTTTCGAAGAGTATCAATTGTAGAAAGTGCTCCTTATTCTAGTCAGACACGTAGAAATTTTGATATGATAGTAGGGAACAAGGAGAAGAATACAATGATCAGCGAATACCAGAAAATGATAGCAGGAGAGGTTTACCGTCCATCGGACCCAGAATTGCGAGCCTTGGTTCAGGCTTCTCGCCAAAAACAATCTGCCTTTAACAAGGAAGAAGATCCCTTGAAGGGAGTCGAAATCATCAAGGCTTGGTTTGGTTCAACCGGACAAAATCTTTATGTTAATCCACGCCTGGTGGTCGATTATGGGGTCAATATCCATCTAGGGGAAAATTTTTATTCTAATTGGAACTTGACCATGCTGGATGTTTGTCCGATTCGCATCGGGGACAATGCTATGATTGGTCCCAATTGTCAGTTCTTGACTCCCCTCCATCCACTGGACCCGCAGGAACGCAATTCAGGGATCGAATACGGCAAGCCTATTACCATCGGAGACAATTTCTGGGCTGGAGGTGGTGTTATTGTCCTTACTGGAGTGACACTGGGCAATAATGTTGTTGCTGGATCAGGGGCTGTAATCACCAAGTCCTTTGGCGACAACGTTGTCCTATCTGGTAATCCTGCGCGCGTGATTAAGGAGATACCTGTGAAATAGAAGTAAAAAGGAACAGCGGAGGTTGTTTCTTTTTTGTAGGTTTCATCATTTTTTATCCATCCCACATTTACCTACTCTATATTTTATAAAGTCTGCTTCATTCATCAATTTAAAAGCATCTCGTAAGTGAGATACTTTTTCTCCTCAATTTATCAGCTTCCTCCTTGACACTCAGTCAGCTTTTGATACAATAGTACAAAATTAGAGGAGGTAGGCTATGATTCAGAAATACGCGATTCCTATTTTAGAGTTTGATGACAATCCTCAGGCGGTCATCATGCCTGATCACGAGGGGCTGGACTTGCACTTGCCCAAGAAGTGTGTCTATGCTTTTTTAGGTGAGGAGATTGACTGCTATGCGAGGGAAGTAGGGGCCAACTGTGTCGGCGAATTCGTTTCTGCCACCAAGAACTATCCAGTCTATGTCGTGAACTACAAGGGCGAGGAAATTTGTCTGGCTCAGGCTCCTGTTGGTTCAGCTCCAGCAGCCCAGTTTATGGATTGGTTGATTGGCTATGGTGTGGAGCAAATTATTTCCGCTGGAACCTGTGGTGTGCTGGCTGATATAGAAGAAAATGCCTTTCTAGTCCCTGTTCGCGCACTGCGAGATGAAGGAGCCAGTTATCACTATGTGGCACCTTCTCGTTATATGGAAATTCAGTCCGAGGCTATTGCTGCTATTGAGCGAGTGTTGGAAGCCAGAGGGATTCCTTATGAAGAAGTCATGACCTGGACGACAGACGGTTTTTACCGAGAAACGGCTGAAAAGGTGGCTTATCGCAAGGAAGAAGGCTGTGCTGTTGTGGAGATGGAGTGTTCTGCGCTTGCAGCAGTAGCCCAACTGCGTGGGGTTCTCTGGGGAGAATTGTTGTTTACAGCTGATTCCTTAGCAGACTTGGACCAGTACGATAGTCGTGACTGGGGTTCAGAAGCTTTCGAGAAGGCCTTGGAACTCTGCCTTGAGATAGCCTTTCAGATATAGCTACTCTCCTACTTTTTATGGTACAATGGATGTATGTTATTCAAATTATTTGTGAAAAAAATTGAGAGAGCCTTGGGCGGACTTTCGCCAGCTCGTCGCATCTTTTTAAGTTTCGCTGGAGTTATTCTTATAGGCTCTCTTCTTTTGAGTTTGCCTTTTGTTCAGGCAAGTGGTTCGCAGGCCACTTATTTTGACCATCTTTTTACGACGGTGTCTATGGTCTGTGTAACCGGCCTTTCTACGCAACCGGTAGCTACTACCTATAATGTCTGGGGGCAGTTGATTTGTATGCTCTTGATCCAGATTGGTGGTCTGGGGCTCATGACTTTTATCGGGATTTTTTATATCCAAGGCAAGCAAAAGCTCAGTCTGCGTAGTCGTGAAACCATTCAGGAGAGTTTTAGTTATGGGGAAAGTAAGTCTTTGAAGTCTTTTATGCGGTCTATCTTTTTGACGACTTTTCTGGTGGAGGGCTTGGGTGCCTTTCTACTAAGTTTCCGTTTTATTCCTGAGTTCGGCTGGGGACGGGGCATTTTTACCTCTATCTTTTTAGCCATTTCAGCCTTTTGTAATGCTGGTTTTGATAATTTCGGCAGTAGCAGTTTAGTGGCTTTTCAGACGGATCCCTTGATCAATCTGGTCATTGCTGGCTTGATTATCACGGGTGGTCTCGGCTTTATGGTTTGGTTTGACTTGGTAACCCAGTTTGACAAGAAGAAAAAACGTCGTCTGCGTTTCCACACCAAACTAGTCCTCTTCTTGACTGTAGGGATTTTGCTGTTTGGGACAGTATCTACACTCTTTACGGAATGGCACAATCCAGGAACTATTGGCAATCTCAGTGTTCCAGAGAAAGTGCTAGTTAGCTTTTTCCAAACCGTCAGCATGAGAACGGCTGGTTTTGCCTCTATTGATTACACCCAAGCTCGGCCTGTGACCTTGTTTATCTATATCTTACAGATGTTTCTGGGTGGAGCGCCTGGAGGGACGGCTGGGGGGTTCAAGATTACGACTTTCTTTGTCTTGTTGGTCTTTGCGCGTAGTGAATTGCTGGGCTTGCCTCATGCCAATGTTGCCCAGAGAACCATTGAGGCTCGAACAGTCCAAAAATCCTTTAGTGTCTTCATTATCTTTTTGATGACCTTCTTGTTGGGCTTGATGTTGTTGGGGATTACGGCAGAGGGAACGCCGCGATTTATCTACCTCATGTTTGAGACCATTTCAGCTCTTGCGACAGTTGGGGTAACGGCAAATCTGACTCCAGAATTGGGCAAGCTAGCTCTCAGCATTGTCATGGTGCTCATGTTTATTGGTCGTATCGGTCCCTTGACCTTGCTGGTTAGTCTAGCGGATTACCAGCCTGATAAGAAAGATTTGATTCAGTATATGAAAGCAGATATTAGTATTGGATAAGAAAGGAAGAACGATGTCAGATCGTACGATTGGAATTTTAGGTTTGGGGATTTTCGGGAGTAGTGTCCTGACAGCCCTAGCCAAGCAAGATATGAATATCATTGCCATTGACGACCACGCCGAGCGCATCAATCAATTTGAGCCCGTTTTGGCGCGTGGAGTTGTGGGCGATATTACAGATGAGGAACTCCTCAGAACTGCAGGAATTGATACCTGTGATACGGTTGTAGTGGCAACAGGGGAAAATCTAGAGTCGAGTGTGCTTGCAGTGATGCATTGTAAGAGTTTGGGTGTACCAAGGGTTATTGCCAAGGTAAAAAGCCAGACAGCCAAGAAGGTACTGGAAAAAATCGGTGCTGACTCGGTAATCTCGCCTGAGTATGAAATGGGCCAGTCCCTAGCGCAGACCATTCTCTTTCATAACAATGTGGATGTCTTTCAGCTGGATAAAAATGTGTCTATCGTGGAGATGAAAATTCCCAGTGTTTGGGCAGGTCAAAGCCTGAGCCAGCTGGATCTACGTGGCAAATACAACCTCAATGTCTTAGGATTTCGTGAACAGGAAAATTCACCACTGGATGTCCAGTTTGGGCCTAATGACCTCTTGAAAGCAGATGCCTATATCTTGGCAGTCATTAACAACCAGTATCTAGACGACTTGGCAGAATTAAATTCGTAAGGAGGGGAATCCCCTCTTTTTTGATCTCCTAGATAGCAAATAGAGAGACCTGTATTCCAATTGAGACTAGAAACCCTTGTATTCTAGTAAAAGTCCTTCAAAAGCTGGACTTTATGGTAGAATAGAAAGAAGTGACAAGAGAGAGTAGTACTCTTCGAAAATCTCTTCAAACCACGTCAACGGCGCCTTGCCGTATATATGTTACTGACTTCGTCAGTTCTATCTGCAACCTCAAAACTGTGTTTTGAGCTGACTTCGTCAGTTCTATCTGCAACCTCAAAGCAGTTCTTTGAGCAACCTGCGGCTAGTTTCCTAGTTTCCTAGTTTGCTATTTGATTTTCATTGAGTATAAGAAAAAATCAGTCCCCTAAAGGAGTAGATTATGAAGTTATTGTCTATCGCCATTCCTAGCTACAATGCCGCAGCCTATCTTCATTACTGCGTGGAGTCGCTAGTGATTGGTGGTGAGCAAGTTGAGATTTTGATTATCAATGATGGGTCTCAGGACCAGACTCAGGAAATAGCTGAGCGTTTAGCTAGCAAGTATCCTAACATTGTTAGAGCTATTTATCAGGAAAATAAGGGCCATGGCGGTGCGGTCAATCGTGGCTTGGCGGAGGCTTCTGGGCGTTATTTTAAAGTAGTTGATAGTGATGACTGGGTAGATCCCCGTGCCTACTTGAAAATTCTTGAAACCTTACAGGAACTAGATAGTGAGGGGCAGGAAGTTGATGCCTTTGTGACCAATTTTGTCTATGAAAAGGAAGGTCAGTCTCGTAAGAAGAGTATGAGTTACGAGTCAGTCTTGCCTGTCCAGCAGATTTTTGGCTGGGACCAGGTCGGAAATTTCTCAAAAGGTCAGTATATCATGATGCACTCGCTGATTTACCGGACAGATTTGTTGAGAGCGAGCCAGTTCCAACTGCCTGAACATACTTTTTATGTCGATAATCTCTTTGTCTTTACACCCCTTCAGCAGGTCAAGACCATGTACTATCTGCCTGTCGATTTCTATCGTTATTTGATTGGGCGTGAGGACCAGTCTGTCAATGAGCAAGTGATGATTAAACGCATTGACCAGCAACTCAAGGTTAATCGACTCTTGGTAGACCAGCTTGATTTGTCTAAAGTGAGCCATCCTAAAATGCGAGAATATCTGCTGAATCATATTGAGATTACGACGGTTATTTCCAGTGCCCTGCTCAATCGAGCTGGAACAGCAGAGCATCTGGCTAAAAAACGGGAGCTGTGGACCTATATTCAGCAGGAAAATCCAGAGGTCTTTCAAGCTATCCGCAAGACCATGCTCAGCCGTTTGACCAAACATTCCGTCTTGCCAGCTCGCAAACTTTCCAATGTCGTCTATCAAATCACCAAGTCTGTTTACGGATTTAATTAATATAAGTATTTTATAAGAGGGATTTAAGAAAAATTTTAACTTTTTCTTAATCCTTTTTAATTTTAGGAGATTATACTAGAGTCATCAAATAAAGAAAAACTCTAAGGAGAATCCTATGAAATTCAATCCAAATCAAAGATATACTCGTTGGTCTATTCGTCGTCTTAGTGTCGGTGTTGCCTCAGTTGTTGTGGCCAGTGGCTTCTTTGTCCTAGTTGGCCAACCAAGTTCTGTGCGTGCCGATGTGGTCAATCCAACCCCTGCTCAAGTCGTACCAGACGCTGCTTCAGTGAGTGAAAAGAGCGACTTACCAGCAGAACTTCTCAAAGAAGCAGTCGATACAGCTCTTCCTTCAGAACAGGTAGACTCAACACCTAAAGCAAGCTTGGATGCTACAAGCTCTCCAGAAAAAGTGAATGTAGCTGATAAAGACCAAGTGGTAGCGCCAAAAGAAGAAGTGCAAGCAAAACCAGAATCTAAGAAAGAAACAGAGGGAGCGGTTAAACCTGCGACAAATCCTGCGCCTACAGTTTCTGGACAAGACCGTGAAGCAAGTGAAGTGCAGCCAGCAACTACCCCAGCTGAAGTCCAAAAAGGCGTGGCCGACAACACTAAAGACACAGTGGATGTTCCAGCCACTTATTTGGATAAAGCCAACTTCCCAGGCCCATTCACAGCCGGCGTCAACCAAGTCATTCCATACAAATTCTTCGCTGGTGACGGTATGTTGACTCGCCTTATCTTGAAAGCATCCGACAAGGCTCCATGGTCAGACAATGGTTCAGCTAAAAATCCCGCTCTTCCACCAGTAGAAAAATTGGGCAAAGGCCTTTACTTCTACGAAGTGGATTTGGCAGGAACTCAAGGTAAATCAGATAAAGAGCTTCTAGACCTCTTGAAACAAAACGGCACTCAAAGCTATAAAGCAACTATCAAAGTGTACGGTGCGAAAGACGGCAAGGCTGATTTGAGTAATCTCGTAGCGACAAAAGATTTGGATGTCAACTTGAACGGCTTAACTACTCCAGCTGAAGTTCAAAAAGGTGTGGCAGACAATACCAAAGACACAGTAGACGTTCCAGCTACTTATCTAGATAAAGCTAACTTCCCAGGTCCATTCACCGCTGGTGTCAATCAAGTCATCCCATATGAATTCTTCGCTGGTGACGGTATGTTGACTCGTCTCATCTTGAAAGCATCCGACAAGGCTCCATGGTCAGACAATGGTTCAGCTAAAAACCCTGCTCTTCTACCAGTAGAGAAATTGGGCAAAGGCCTTTACTTCTATGAAGTGGATTTGGCAGGCACCCAAGGTAAATCAGATAAAGAGCTTCTAGACCTCTTGAAACAAAATGGAACTCAAAGTTATAAAGCTACTATTAAACTGTACGGTGCTAAAGACGGCAAGGCGGATTTGAGCAACCTTGTAGCGACAAAGGATTTGGATGTTAACTTGAATGGTTTGACTACTCCAGCTGAAGTGCAAAAAGGTGTGGCTGACAATACTAAAGACACAGTGGATGTTCCAGCCTCTTACTTGGACAAAGCCAACTTCCCAGGCCCATTCACAGCTGGTGTTAACCAAGTCATTCCATACGAATTCTTCGCCGGTGACGGTATGTTAACTCGCCTTATCTTGAAAGCATCCGACAAAGCCCCATGGTCAGACAATGGTTCAGCTAAAAATCCAGCTCTTCCACCAGTAGAGAAATTGGGCAAAGGCCTTTACTTCTATGAAGTGGATTTGGCCGGTACCCAAGGTAAATCAGATAAAGAGCTTCTAGACCTTTTGAAACAAAATGGAACTCAAAGTTATAAAGCTACTATTAAAGTGTACGGTGCCAAAGATGGAAAGGCTGATTTGACTAATCTCGTAGCAACTAAGGATTTGACAGTGAACTTGCATGGACATCAGTCTCTGATTCCGATGCAGTCAGGTTTCGTCCCATCTTCTAATAGTTCAGCTATGCCGGCTCCAATGATGAATAGTCATCAAGATGCGTCTAAGATGAACGCTCAAATGCCTAGTGCCAATCAAGATGATATGAAATCTAAAATGCCAGCTACTAGTCAGGATAAGATGATGCCTAACAAAGAGCAGGACAAAACCATGAATGCTAGCCAGCCTATGGCAACACCAAGCATGAAACAAGATCAAGCTCCAGCAGCCTCAAGCAAAATGTCTGATGAAGGCAAGATGGTATCTAATAACAAGGTATCAAGTCCGATGATGACTGATCAAATGAAAGACCAAAAAGACATGCTTCCATATACTGGTGAAGCCCAAACATCAATGGCTACTATTGGATTCTTTGGATTAGCTTTGGCCGGACTTCTAGGCGGCCTCGGTTTGAAAGCTAAAAAAGAGGAAAATGACTAGTCTAGTTACAGACTTTCTATCTAGGATTTGAAAAATCCATATATCGTTTAGAATGTTCGTAAAGAGATAAAAATAGTGTTATACTATTGTGGTATAGCACTGTTTTTTTCAAAGGAGAGACAGATGGGAAAGACAATTTTACTCGTTGACGACGAGGTAGAAATCACAGATATTCATCAACGTTATCTGGTTCAGGCAGGATATCAGGTTTTGGTGGCCCATGATGGAGTAGAGGCCTTGGAAATCTTCAAGCGAAAACCAATTGATTTGATTATTACAGATATCATGATGCCTCGGATGGATGGTTATGATTTGATTAGCGAAGTTCAGTATCAATCTCCGGATCAGCCTTTTCTCTTTATCACGGCTAAGACCAGTGAGCAGGACAAGATTTACGGCTTGAGCTTAGGGGCAGATGACTTTATTGCCAAGCCCTTTAGTCCTCGTGAGCTGGTTTTGCGTGTCCACAATATCTTGCGTCGCCTTCATCGTGGAGGTGAGACAGAAGTCGTCAGTCTCGGGAATTTACGGATGAATCATGGTAGCCATGAGGTCCAAGTTGGAGATGTGGCGCTTGATTTGACCGTCAAATCCTTCGAACTTCTATGGCTTTTAGCCAGCAATCCAGAGCGGGTTTTCTCTAAGACAGACCTCTATGAAAAGGTCTGGCAAGAAGACTATGTGGATGACACCAATACCTTGAATGTTCATATTCATGCTCTTCGACAGGAGTTGGCTAAACATGCCAGCGCAGAAACACCCACCATCAAAACCGTCTGGGGCTTGGGCTACAAAATTGAGAAAGCACGAGGTAGTTAATGAAATTAAAAAGTTATATTTTAGTGGGGTATATTATTTCAACACTCCTAACGATTATCGTGGTTTTTTGGGCTATCCAGCGAATGCTAATTGAAAAAAGTGAGATTTATTTCTTAGTGGGGATGACTCTCATGGCTAGTTTTGTCGGTGCTGGGATTAGTCTCTTTCTCCTATCGCCGGTCTTTACTTCGTTGAGCAAACTTAAGGAACATGCTAAGCGGGTAGCAGACAAGGACTTTCCTTCAAATCTGGAGGTTCAAGGCCCTGTAGAATTTCAGCAATTAGGCCAAGCTTTCAATGAAATGTCCCATGATTTGCAGGCCACCTTTGATTCTTTGGAAGAAAGCGAACGAGAAAAGGGCTTGATGATTGCCCAGCTATCGCATGATATCAAGACCCCCATCACTTCAATCCAAGCGACGGTAGAAGGGATTTTGGATGGGGTTATCAAGGAAGGAGAACAGGACCATTATCTAGCAACCATTGGGCGCCAGACGGAAAGACTCAATAAACTGGTTGAGGAGTTGAATTTTTTGACCCTAAACACAGCTAGAAATCAGGTCGAAACGACTAGCAAGGACAGCATTTTTCTGGACCAGCTCTTGATTGAGTGCATGAGTGAATTTCAGTTCTTGATTGAGCAGGAGGAGCGAGATGTCCACTTGCAGGTAATCCCAGAGTCTGCCCGGATTGAAGGAGATTATGCCAAACTTTCTCGTATCTTGGTGAATCTGGTCAATAATGCTTTTAAATACTCAGCTCCGGGAACCAAGCTGGAAGTGGTGGCTAAGCTGGAGAAGAACCAGCTTTCAATCAGTGTGAGCGATGAGGGACAGGGCATTGCCCCAGAGGATTTGGAGAATATTTTCAAACGCCTTTATCGTGTCGAAACTTCGCGTAACATGAAAACGGGTGGTCATGGCTTAGGACTTGCGATTGCGCGTGAATTGGCTCATCAATTGGGTGGAGAAATCACCGTTACTAGCCAGTACGGTCTCGGAAGCACCTTTACCCTCGTTCTCAATCTCTCTGGCAGTGAAAATAAAGCTTAAAACCCCTTTACAAATCTAGCCATTCATGGTAAAATGGATTTTGTGTGAAATATCAGCAGGAAAGCATGAAGCTCGTCAACAGGTGTCTTATGATAAGTAACCTTGGCTGTTTAGGCGAAGGGCATCTGCACGAATCAGGGCTTTCTAAGTGACTATTTCCACCGAAATATTATTTATATCAGGAGGACATTCACATGTCACGTTATACAGGACCATCTTGGAAACAAGCTCGTCGCCTTGGCCTTTCACTTACAGGTACAGGTAAAGAATTGGCACGTCGTAACTACGTACCAGGACAACACGGACCAAACAACCGTTCTAAATTGTCAGAATACGGTTTGCAATTGGCTGAAAAACAAAAACTTCGTTTCACTTACGGTGTAGGTGAAAAACAATTCCGTAACTTGTTCGTACAAGCTACAAAAATCAAAGGCGGAATCCTAGGTTTCAACTTCATGCTTCTTTTGGAACGTCGTTTGGATAACGTTGTTTACCGTCTTGGTCTTGCGACTACTCGTCGTCAAGCTCGTCAATTCGTAAACCACGGTCACATCCTTGTTGACGGAAAACGCGTTGATATCCCATCATACCGCGTAACTCCAGGTCAAGTGATCTCAGTTCGTGAAAAATCATTGAAAGTTCCAGCTATCCTTGAAGCAGTAGAAGCTACTCTTGGACGTCCAGCATTCGTATCATTTGACGCTGAAAAATTGGAAGGTTCATTGACTCGCTTGCCAGAACGCGACGAAATCAACCCAGAAATCAACGAAGCACTTGTCGTTGAATTCTACAACAAAATGCTTTAATTTTAAGATATATCTTACAGAAAGCCTACAACAGTGGGCTTTTTGCTTTGTCTTAAAATGTTGATTTCTGGGTTTGTAATCATTTTTGTCATCACTTATAACGAACTAACAGCTTTCTCATAAAATGAGACGGCTGTTTTTGCTTTTTCTTTGGAGAGATGACTGTAAGTGTCCATAGTCATAGCTAGTGTAGAATGACCTAGACGGTGTTGTAATTCTTTATATGGTATTCCAGAGTTTAACAAGAGACTAGCGTGTGTGTGTCTAAAACCATGGAATCCGATATTAGGAACGCCAGCATGTTTGAAACGTGTGTTTAAACGAGTTGATAGTGTTTTATTGTTTGGGTATTTATGAATAAAATCTGAGAAGACAACAGTTTCAGTTCGACCAAGTTTCCAAGCTTCTTGCCTTTGTCTTTTTTGATACACTTTTAAGACCTTTATAGTTTGTGGGTCAATATCAATTGTGCGATAACTTGCTTCAGACTTTGGGCTGTTAATCTCACCTAAATGATTTAGTGTCTTTGTAATATTCACAGTTGCATTATGTAGGTCAATATCTGACCAGTGTAGAGCTAAGGCTTCGTTAATACGGCAACCAGTAGCAAGAAGAAACTTATACAAAGTAATTTCATAGATATTTCTATATATTGCTAAGTTAGCCTCTTCTAAATAGCTGAGAAATTGCTTTAACTCTAAGTTATTAAAGTGTTTTACTTTGTTTCTACCCTTTTTTATTTTACGAGGAAGAATAGCTTCACGAGCTGGATTTATATCAATAATCTGCATCGTCACAGCATACTGTAGTATACGTTTATTTAGCGCGTGAATTTTATCATAGTGTAGAAATGCGCCTTCTTCTCGTTTGTTAGCACGTAGAGCTAGTTGATTAACAATGCGCTGAATAATGGGAGCAGTTAACTTATCTAACTTATAAGAACCAAATAAAGGAATCACATGGTTAGATAGTAGTCGCTTTACTGAATCTTGCGTATTTGGTTTCACTGTGTGTTGATAGCTTTCCCACCATAGTTGAGCTACTTCTTCATAGCTTGTTAGTGGGATTGTTTCCTTTTTAGTGAAGCCATTATTTTGGAATTCAGCCTTAGCTAATTGAGCTTTTTTCTTCAATTCAGTTTTTGTTCTAGCTGTCAGATTAGCTTGTACCCTTTTTCCAGTTGATAAATCGGTACCAAGATATACTCTAGAACGATATACAATGCTACCATTTTGTTTTTTAATTTCTGCTATTTTCATTTCTTAACCTTTCTAACATCAGTAGGCAAGCTGTAAAAGGTTATGAAAAATAGATATTATGATTTGTGTCTAGAACGAATACCTTCAATTAGTATCTGTAGAGCGGTTAAGTCCTCAGTTGTGAGTGCTTGACCATCAATAGTTATTTTTACATTCTTCCTAAAGATATAATCAAGGTTGATTTTAATCTTTTCCCCATTGATAATATCTTGGCTAATATCTTTGTATGTTGTGGATACCCATGGTAAAGATGATGTTTTATCATTGAATTCTATTAAGTCTTTTAACATCTGTTTTTCTTTATCATTATGGATTGAATCCAGATTAATATTTTTAATTATCTCATCAATATAAGAGCTAGCTAATGTTTGATATTCTATATAGTACTCCTCAGAATTTAATCCATCTTGTTCGCATTTTTCTTTTATAGAGCATGCAGCAATACATTCAGTGATTTCAAAGAGCTTCTTTACGCTGGGAATCTTTTTCTCATTTTCAATTTGTGAGACATAAGACTGTGATACTTTCAGATATTCAGCAAGTCTTTTAGTAGTTACGTTACCCTCTGTACGGTATTTTTTAAGATATGCTCCTATCATATTTAACCTCCGTTTAATAACTTTAGTAATATTTTAGCACAAAACTCTTGACATGTAAACAGAAAACTGATAAAATTCAAAACATAACCCAAGTTACTTAACTTAGTTAACTTGGTTAACAGGCGAGCTGTAATAGTTATGAGAGGATAGTTGTGAACAAATAGGAAAGAAGGAGGATATATGTATAGTATACCACAGGGGATATTATCTCAAGAAGCAGAACTAGCATTGTTGGGAAGGATTGAGTTTTTAATAGATGATTATCTATCACACGCAGTGCTTCAATCTCGCAGTGACTCGTTTGGCTTGATACAACAGAAAGAGTTAATCAAAGAACTAGGTATTAGTTTAGTAACTCTGCATGAATGGGAGCATTTGGGGTTAACCAGATACTGTCCACCGATAGAAGGAACTCGCAAAGTTTTCTATAAGAAATCAGATGTTATGAAGTTCCTTTCAATTACTAGAAAGGAGTAACTATATTGTATGAAATAATAAAAAATATAGTTGAAACTTCCTATGATTACTTGAAATACATAGGAAGTTGTTTCCATGTTGAATCACAGATTCAATTGCTCAAATACACTATACAGTGTGATGTTTATAAACAAAAGGAACGTTAATATGTCAATAATTAAGATTAAAGCGAAAGATTCTGTATTAGAATCTGACTATGAATTTGAAACTTATCCTGAGAATGCTATTCAATCTTTTGATAACTCTACTCCAATAGATAAATATAAGGATACATGGCGAATATATAAAGATGAGGTAATTGATTCTAACCCACATACAGATGTTTCAGATAAAGAAAAGCAGAAAAAGAGAAAACCTCCTTTTCATATTATGGCAGAATTCTTAATGGCTCATCTCATTGTGGTTAGTATAGCTGAAATAGAGGATGCTGGGGAAGGTAGCTTATTTGTGTATAATCCAAAAGAGGGGATTTATCAACCTGCTTGGGATATAGTTCCTAAATTAGTAAGAAGATTAGAACCTTCTTTTAGGAGTGCTGATATAAACGAGATTATTTGTGCACTAAGTTGTAGCTGTAAAAATGTAAGTATATATCAAGGTTTACGTTACATAGCTTTAGGGAATTGTATTTATGATACTTATTATCGGTATGGAATGAAATACAGTCCTTCAATTGTGTTTACACATAAGGTACAAGTAAATTATAATTCAGAAGCAAATTCTCCAGTATTAGGTGGTTGGTCTATTGATTCTTGGTTAGCTGAACTGTTTAATAATGATGCTGAACTAATTCACTTAGCATGGCAAACAATTTTGGCAGTGATACGTGGTTATGCTGACGAGAGAATTATTTGGCTGATTGGAAAAGGAGGAACAGGTAAGGGTAGTTTCCAGGAGTTGCTAATTAACTTAGTAGGTAGGAGTAACACAGCCTCCATGAAACTAACTGAATTAGATGGTAGAAACCGTTTTGCCACTTCACAGTTAATAGGTAAACACTTAGTTATTGGAGATGATAATCCTATTGATAAGGTGATAACAGACCCTTCTACTATGTTTTCTCTAGTTACTCATGATATTGTCACAATCGAAAAGAAAGGCAAACAGGCCTATTCTGCTCGACTTACTCCTGTGATTGTTCAATCATCTAATCGATTGATTAAGATTCAAGGAGACAAAGAAGCTATAGCAAGAAGAACTTTCATACTTCCCTTCGTTTCTGAATTTAACAAAGATGGTTACAAGAGAGAAATAAAGCAGGTTTATCTAAAACGTCAGGATGTATTAGAATATGTATTGCAAAATGCATTAGAATATGATATCAGTGATGGATTCAAGGATATCAGTCACCACCCTGCTATCAAGGAAATTCATGGGAAGTCTATGACAAGTGTTGAACAGTTTTCATCTTATCTGTTTAGTCGTGTGAAATCTACTTTCTTGCCGAATTCATTTATGCTATGGGCATATAAACAATTCTGTGAAGGAAATGGTTTAGAACGAGGAACTAAGGAAGCCTTTCACAAAGAATTAAAAGATGCACTTCCATCAAACTGGGTCTTTAAGTCAACATTATCTAGTTGTAAAGATTTTGATGAGAGTGATTTGGTTCTTTTTGTTCATTCTAAGACCTTCAGTTTAGATACTACAAAGAGACATAAAGGGTATGTAATGAAGTCATGCTCTTGATACACTTGAAACAGTAAATTTCATTTCTATATTCAATTTTATTTGTTTTATTTATCTTAAGAAGTTAGAAATTAGTGTATCAAGTGTATCATTTAGTAAAGTACAAAGTGTGAACGACTAGCCCGCCATGAGCGAAGGCAAAGGAGTGAAACGCTTTGTTAAGTACCAAATACGCCTAATTTATTCCATGGTCTAATTGACAGCAAGAAACAAGGCACTCTCGTACAAATGAACTGTCCATCCGAAAAACTAAAGCCTTTCGTCTGAGACGTTCTTAGCGTACTTTGTGCCTACTTACTGTCAATTTGCTTTCACGGCATAAAGGCGTATGCTTATGAGATAAATTAGAGAATAAAAATAGCTATTTAAAGAGGTTTTACATTATAGGATTTCATGTTTTTGTAGTGTTGACTTGATTCAGCTATCAGTTTTTACTGTACAATAGTATCAATTTCTCTTTCTGTGTTTGTAGTTAGTAATGCGCGTGATAATGGGATTTTTAAGGGTCGATTAAAAAATAGAATAGTGATGAATTTATGTAAATTTTGCTATTCACCGATTAACTCTCTATATCAAAAATGTGTTAGTAGTGTGGAATTGTCTGAAGGAGGTTCATGTGATATAAATAATATACAAAATCCCTGCAATGAGTAATTGCAGGGATTTTCAGATGTTAAGGTATATCTTATAAGTAGAGTCAATTGTGATTTAGTCTGTTTTATAAAAAACTTGTTCTGATTTATCTGGAGCATTTTGTCCAGCTATAATTCTAATTTTTGTTTTATCAGATTTATCTTCAACTGATATCAAACGATTATTTTCAAAACGTTTAAAGGGGATACTTATACCAGGAGGATAAATGTTTATTCCGTATCCTGTAGCTCCTGTTCTGACATCAAATCCTATAACTCCTTCGTTTGAAACCCCTGCTTTACTTATCTGTCCTCCTTTTACTAAACCATTCTTATTAAATACTAATTCGTATCCTGTTTCATTCCTCCACGTACCAGCTATACTTGAGTAGTCTCCTTGTAAAATAGCCTGTGAGTCAAGTTTTAGTGGCTCAGTTTCTGTGTGCTTTTCTTCTGTAGTAGTCGTGATAAGTGTGGCATCAGTAGCAACCCAGAATTGAAATTTTTCAGAGTCTTCCATGATTTTGACTGTGAAAGTAACGGTTGCTCCTTCTTGCCATCCCTCAATCATAGATTTCTTAATTTGTACTTGTACACCAGTCATAGGAGCATTACTAGCTTTTACCCAAATAGTATGGTATGTATCTAGAGCTTTAAAATGTCCTACGTACGATTCCCAAAACTTTTGGCGTGTTAGTTCTGCTGTAAAGCGGTATAGTTGACCAGTCTTTAATCTACCATCATTCTCCATATCTCGAAGCTCTTCGGCTGTCGTATCTATTATACTATCTTCAGTTGAGCTAGAGCTTGTGGTAGATGTGCTGGATGAAGAGCTGGATGATGCAGAGGAACTAGAAGTAGTAGAGGAGCTTTGTTGTGAAGATTGATTATCTACTGTTTCTATATTCCTATCTGACTGTCTAAAGAACAAAAATGTAACTCCTATAATGGTAAGAAGTAGAAGTGTAATTGAGGTTACAAGAATCCAAAGATTGTTGTTCTGTGGTAGAGGACAAACTACTACATGATTCTGATTCTGGTAAACTTCAACAATATCGTTTACTTTAGGGTGAAAAGTTAACTCATTGATAGGAACATTTAGAGTCTCATTTGTGTGGAGTCGAATGATAACATGTGTATCTGAAATGTGAATAATTTGGTTATGTGTTTTCTTTTTCATGTAGTATTAGTTTTCGTACGTATAGGCATCCATGATAGAAACATGAGAGGTAGGTTTTTTGTAGTTTAAAGACCGTTTCATAACTTCTCCTAGTTGTCTGTTTCCTGCAGATAAGCAATCATAAATGGTCGTAGTATTACAGAATTATCTTTTGTAGTCTGCAGAACTCCATAAGTTTTTCCATACAACACTAATTTATCACCTTCTACTATGACTCTTGATAAGTAACCGTTCGGAATAAAAACAGCAATAGGTTCCCCATATCCTGAACCTAATTCATTTGAAACAATTTGTATTACAGTACCTTTATCGTCTGGATCTTTTACTTGTACAACTTCCCCACTAACTCGTATTTTCATATAGCGAGGTAATTCATCATGAATCCATTTATCATAGTTAAATGACGAGGTATATTTCTGCTTATCCATCCTTTCTTCATCGTCGATTGTTAATAAAGACTTAGGAACAAGTCCTGATATCGAAGATTTTGTAGAACTAGAGCTACTTTCTTGAGATGAAGAGTTAGAACTACTCTTAGATGAAGACGTAGAGGACTTAGAAGAATTAGAGGTATTCTGTGATGTAGTTATTTTACTCATTATAAAATATGCACTAATCGACAAGACAATAACTACAAGAGCTATTAAAATAGGTTTTATCTTACTTGAGAATGATGTTTTTATAGAGTTATGCTTTTTAACTGTGCTACTTTCAACCTTTATAACAATATCACCATAAACCTCGACATAATCACCTATTGCAGGTTCAAAGTCACAAGATTCAATGGGGATTTCCTTTAAACTTCCATCTTCATAACCTATGTACACTGTATTCTCAGTTATCTTTAAAATTTTTCCTTTATTCATTATTTACCCCCATACAATGGCTCCTAACCACATTCCAAAAATCATAGCACCAGTTGCACAAATCATTATAACAGTTCCTTGTTCTCTATCCCCTCTGCTTCTGATGAGATATCCCAAGACAATACCTATTACTCCAAAAATAAAAGGAAAGAAGAGCAGAGAGGTTGCTGTGCAAATCCATCCCCATATTTTCAACGTTTTAGTGTTATCGGGAGTATCTGAATTTATTATGAGTTTTCTAGTAATGATGTAGTTTCCATCAGTACCAAAAACTTCAACCTCTTCTCCGACCTCTGGAAGGAAGTCAAAGTATTTTCTTTCTATCTCTAGAAGGCTACCATCAGCCTTACCTAGATATATTGTTTCAATATTGTCCTTAAGTATTTTGTATGTATTCATTATTTATTCCTTTCTTATAAATGATTCAATCACTTCAACACTAGCTTGACTTGCTTTCGGTAATATGTCATATACTGTACCATTTGTGAAGTAAGTGAGATTGGGGATTGTTTTGAATCCTATAGTTGTTTTAAAGTTATTCCAACTTGTCTTATCTATATGCTCACTATCTAAGTAATACACAGTTGTCTCAGTTTTATCTACTGCTTTTGCTAGCTTTGGAGCAAATTCTTGGCAGTATGGACAACTTTCTCTCCCTGTGTATAGGTAAAAGCTTTCTTGATGTTGTATTTTCTGTTCCACAGCCTCTAAACTTATCTTTTGGAGTCTGTTCACAGCTATCTGGTAGTCTGTTTGAGGCAGAGTGGTTAAGTATGCTGTGAATGTGACGATTGTAATAAGTAGTAGTGACAGTAGAGTAAGAACTTTTTTACTATTCATCACATCCGTATCCATCTTTGTCTCTATCTAACCATGGACCATATTGTGGGTCACTAGCAGGTATGTTTACACGTCCTGCTTTTCGTGCTTCCGTACAGTTTTTGAACGGTCTTAAATTTGATTGTGGAGCAGGTGTCGACGATTGTGTAGGAGTAGTTGTAGTGTGAGATGAAGCTTGCTCTTGCTCTTTTTCTCGTGAAGATGCTTTCCTTTCCTCCTCTTTTGATTTGGAGGCTTCAATACTTGCTTTTTCCTCTTCTTGTGCTTTTTCTGTTTTTCTCACTTCACTGATTACTAACGAACCTTTATCGATTGAATCATATTTTTCTAAAGATACTGTATTTCCTGTATAGACCATAAGTTCATTCATTTTCACAGCTAGTGATTCAGGTGTACGGATAAGAAGTTTCTTACCTGTTATGTTGTACTCACGGTATTCATCTTTTTCTTCAATCCCAATTACCTCAGCTTCAACTTCGTAGAGTTTATCTGTGTTAGAGAGTTTGTGTGATACCTCTCTCAGTGCTTTGGCTCGCAGTATGATTTTAATTTGTGGTGTATTTAGATAAGCATCTACAGCTATATGTCCAGTTGGAGACCATTTCTCTATTTTAGAGCTAGTTTCACTGCTGGATGATGAAGTAGAGGAAGAACTAGACTGTTTAACTTGTGAAGATTGTTTGACAGAATCATTAGCCTTAGTTTGAGCTTGTGAAGGTTCTGTGGTACCGTTAGTTAGTAGTGTGAAGAACAAAAAAAGGATAAACAATAGTACAATACTACCTATAATCTTTTGTTCTTTGCTCAATTCCTTGAGCTTTTTAAGCATATATAACCTCCTAATGTTTAACTTTATTTAATGAAATAAAATAAATATTTCCTAATAGTTATAATTATATCACACAAATTTTAACAATAGAATATGTTTTTGTTTAATATTAAACTATAGAGAATGTAAACCTTATTGTTTAATCTATAAGATAGATAGTAGATTTAACATAGAGGGTGAAGGAATGGATGATATATTAGAAAATATAAGTAATCAGATACGAGACTTACGAGCTTCAAAGAAGATTACACAGCAAGAATTAGCAGAAAGAACAAATCTAAGCGTTCCTTATATCAGTCAGATAGAAAATAATCACAGAAATATCTCTTTGGAAACTTTTGTGAAGATTGTTGATGCTTTGGAAGTTCCATTGAGTGATTTTTTCTTACCTTATTCTGTGCCACAAGATACAGAAATGATGGAACTATTATTGAAGATTCAGAGACACCCACAGCATAAGATGATTGTTCATAAGGTTATGGAAATACTTGAATTAAGCCAAGATAGTTAGTGTAAAATAAAAAGCAACTAAAGTGTAATTTATCCGAAATATACCTAACCGTAGACAGTTACTTTAGTATCTATTGCTATTTCAATCATACTTCAGATTGTTATAGTCTCTTTTGAAGTAATTTTTAATAGTAATCTGTGGGTCAGGTAATTAGAAATTATCTGTACTTTTTGTATATTGTGAGGATTAGAGGTTACATTATTCAGATAAGGAATGAGAATTATTTTTCTTTACTGAAGAAGTCGATTAAAAAACAAAAAGAAAAAAGAAAGCACTGAATCTAAGTATCCAGTGCTTATCTATTACTTTAAAAAACGTGTTACTAAATCCATTCCCCATTAGCATTTACAGTATAACCGTCAACTGTTGTGCTAACTGCTAATGCTCCTGAGCTATAAGAGTAGTACCATTTAGTGCTAACTTGATACCAACCAGTTTTCATAGAACCTGATTCAGTGAGGTAATACCAAGTACCACTTTGACTCAGCCATCCAGTCTGCATAGAACCTGAGCTGTTTAAGTAGTACCATGTACCAGATTGATTAAGCCAACCTGTTTGCATAGCTCCTGAACCATTTAGATAATACCAAGTTCCGTTGACATTTTGCCAACCAGTTTTCATAGAGCCTGACTCAGTAAGATAGTACCAAGAGCCTCCTTGGTTTAACCAACCTGTCTTCATTTCTCCATCTTGTGCTAGGTAATACCATGCACCGTTTACTTGAACCCAGCCAGATTGCTTGTTGTTTGATTGGTCATAATAGAACCATTTACCGTTAACTTGTACCCAACCTTGTTTCTGTGTAGTAGGCTTTTCTTCTACTTTCTTTTCTTTAAGTTCAGTATCTTGTTTTTTTAATGGTTCTTCAGATTTTTTAGCAGGAACTTCTTCAACTTTAACTGTTGTATCACTCTTAGGTTTCTTCATTCCCTCTTTAATTTTTTCAAGAGAGTCATATCCTCTACGTTTATTAATTTCTGCCACATATTCAGCATAATTGCGTCCGCTACTTTCAAGACTACCACCAGTTATTCTATTTATCATAGGGTCTGAAACGGGGTCTGAGCTGTCTCCAGTTTCAGGATAATACCAAGCTAAGTAACCATTTTCCCCCCAATAGAATACTCCCAATTTATTTCTAGCAACATCACCAATATATCTAAAGTCTTTTTCATTTGCATACTTTCCATCTGCAATTAATTCTGCTAGGTATTCTTTATATTTTTTTGCACTTTCCTCTTCTTCCATATCAAGCTCTTTTTTGATTTTATCAAAATTATCATAACCTCTAATTCTATTTGTCTCAGCAACATATACACTAGAGTTTAATATTTCATAAAAAGATGAGCCATTATATATTTTTTCAAATTCATTTACGTTGAAAGGGTCTAATAATGTTTTAGTTCCAAGTTCATACCAAGCAAGTTCCCCATTTTTTCCCCAGAAAAATACTCCACCATTTCGAGCAATTTTAGTATATTTAAAATCTCTATCAAAAGAATCTTTCAACTTCTTTGGCATATCATTGATTAGTTTACTAATTCTTTCAGTCTCGCTTTTATTAATTACATGGTCTGCTGATACAGACTTAACACCAGCAAAGACTATAAACAGTGCCATAAGAGCTGTAATAATTATGTTTTTCTTTTTCACTTTAAATACTCCTTTATTTTATAATTTACTTTAAGCTATATAAAGTCATTTAAACTTCATTACTTAAATATAAATCGTAGATAATTATACCATAAATAAGTAATATCACCTATATTTACATAAAATGCCTCCTGTTTTATATTTATGTTTAAAACATTGTTAAACACTATCCTAATTATACCACAGTTGTATATACATTAGTTGGTGTTTTTTTAATAATTTTTAACCAAAGTAAATACAAAACTTTAATCTACAAGGTGAATAGAGTAAAATAAAAAGTACCTAAATGGTACTTCTTACTTGCCTACTGAACTCATCACCATGAAATTTGTACTCCTTTTTGTCCACCTTGGAGTAAAGTTTAATCTATTTTATTTAATATGTAAATTCTAAAAATACTACAGAATCAACATTTATAAAGCATACCAAAGTGTAATTTATACTAAATCTATTCTACAACAAAATGCTTTAATTTTAAGAAATATCTTACAGAAAGCCTACAACAGTGGGCTTTTTGCTTTGTCTTAAAACGTTGATTTCTGGGTTTGCTTAGAGATTTGTTAGTAAGGTTATTTTTGTATCTAAGTCTATCTATTCCAAGAATGACGCGATATTGATGATATAAATCTGGTATGATATAATATTTTGTCCCCCTCAATTTAATGAAGGGAGGTGTTATGTATGCTAGAGTTACTTTCCCTTTTTCTAGCTCCGTTACTTGTTAACGTACTATCTGAGCTTTTCAAGCTATGGATAAAGAGACGTAGCAAGTAGCATTTAACCCTTTTAGAGGGTAGCAAAAAACCCCATCGGTGGCACGGTGGGGCTTTTTAGTTATATATGCTAGAAGCATTATTTTCCCTTTATGCTTTCATTCTAACACAACCCCTCCGATATTTCAAGCTTTTGTTTTGATATTACTCAGAGTGTGTTTGTGGTTTGAGTCCACTTTACTGAAATTAGCCCACGCGCTACCAAGTTCCATTCTACAGCAAAGAAATCAACTCTTTTCTAGGGGATTTCCGCCATCATTTTGCTCTTTTGTGCTAAAATAGACTTATAAATTGAAAATAAGGAATGTTTATGAAATCGGGTAATGGTTTTTGGAAAGGCTGTCTCTATTTTTGGGGCTTCTTGTTCTTACTGGGCCTTTTGGTTCAATACGCTCTTCCACTTGCGGCTTGTGTCCTGCTAGGATACGGTGGTTATCGTCTCTATAAACGTTGGCGCTATCCTCTTTTGCAGGATCGTTCTCTAGACGACCGGATTGAGCTTTTAAAAGCTAGGATTCGTCAGGCGGACAAAGATATTCAGCAACTAGAGGAAACTTTAGTAGAAAACGGTTCAGAGCCCTATAAGAGTCTGGCCAATCAAGTATTAATCGAACTGAGGGAAATCCATCAGGAGGCGGATCGTCTCAAATCCTATATCGATGCTGATGTCTACAACCGTATTGACAAAAAGGTTCGTACAGTAAGGGCAAACATCGATGTTCAGCTAGAACGTTTGGATAGAGAAAGTCAGGTAGATCTTGAAAATGCAGAGCCAGAGGAACTAGCTCCAGAATTATCCCAGACCTTGGCCAATATTGCTATTGACCATCAGGCAATTTTAGACAAGATTGCCACCTCTGCCGAGGGGGATAAGGAAGAATTGACTGCCATTCATAGTTTGAAGATGGAGAAATTCCAAACGATTCTAGAAGGCTATTTAAAAATTAAGGCCAATCCGAAGAACTATAATCGAGCAGAAGAACGCTTAGAGCAAGCTAAAGCAGCTATCGAACAATTTGATCTTGAGCTGGACCAGGTGTTGAGAGAACTCAATGAAACAGATATGCGTGATTTTGATATCAGTTTGCGTATCCTAGAAAAAGATCGTAAAGAATAGGTTAGAAACAAAGGAGTAACCATGACAGAATTTAATTTTGATATTGACCAGATTGCCAATAATACGGTAGCTAAGGTGGATAAAACAACCCAAATCATCGAGACCAATACTGGCTCAGACAAGACCTTGACCTTCCTTGAGAAGCTGAGCCCTGAGCAGCAAGAAGGAATCAAAGCGCACGCGCCCCAGTTAGTAGACCAGTTTGTCACAAATCAAAATGCTCTTTTGGATTTTGGACAATCTGCTGTAGAAGGTGTGAACAATACGGTCAATCGTATCTTGTCAGAACAAAAGAAACTGCAGATTCCCCAAGTGGATGATCTACTCAAAAATACCAACCGTGAGTTGCAAGGCTTTGTAGTCAAATACAAGAACGCTGAAATTGCTGAGTTAGAAGAGAAGCCAAACTTTTTGCAACGATTGTTTAACAAGAGCAAGAATACCTTACAAGAATTTTACTTTGACTCAAAAACAGTGGAGCAAAAGCTCGATGGTATGGCTGCCGCAGTGGTCAAGCAAGAAGATGTGCTAGCTCGAAATATCGTCTCAGCTGAGATGTTGATTGAGGACAATACCAAATCCATTGAAAATCTAGTGGGAGTGATTTCCTTTATCGAAGCCAGCCAGACAGAAGCTGGCAAACGCGCTGCCGAACTGAAGGCCCAAGCTGACCAACTTGATACAAGTACGGTAGAATACCAAACCAAGTCACAAGAATTGGCCCGTATGGCTGAAGTGGTCAATACTCTTGAACAACAACATACTGAGTATGTCAGCCGTCTCTATGTTTCCTGGGCAACAACACCTCAGATGCGCAATCTTGTGAAGGTGTCATCTGATATGCGCCAAAAATTGGGCATGCTTCGTCGCAATACGATTCCAACAATGAAACTTTCCATTGCCCAACTGGGTATTTTGCAACAATCAATGAAATCAGGTGTCGTGGCAGATGCCATTGTCAATGCTAATAATGCTGCCCTTCAGATGCTAGCTGAAACCAGCAAGGAAGTGATTCCGCAAATGGAGAGAATTGCCCAAAGCCCGACAGTTGCTGTTGAGTCTGTTACCAAGCTGGCTGAAAGTTTAGTAGCTCAAAACCAAGGTATCGTCGCAGCTATTGAATTGGGACGCCAGAAACGTGCCCAACTAGAAACAACCATCGTCAAGTCCGCAGAAATGATCAACGATTCTGTCAAACTACGCGATGAGAAAATCGTCCAAGCCCTTCTAGACCAAGGCAAGGCCGCCCAGAAAGAAGTACAAGAATAATACACAAGTCCCTTGTAATGTAGATTTGCAGGGGATTTTATTTGTTTTTGTGGACAAGCCAGGCGGAATACTTTTTCCCAAGCCAGAGAGCAAAGAGGAGATTGATGACGACGATGCCTGAACCGACTAGTGAAAATAGGAAAAATTCGCTAGTCGAAACTCGCCACAAATGTACAATGTCTGTAATCAAATAAGCACTGATAGGAAAACAAAGGATAGAAGTGATCAGAGCAGGTATATACTTGCGAAGAAGAATTGATTGTCCAATATGGAGAAAGAGATGAAGTGCAAAGGCTACAAATCCACCCAACCAAACTAATTCGAGCGCTCTAGATTGACTAAAATACGCTAATAAAGTGATGGATAAGACAATGATAAACTCCTCAAAAACAGCAAGGGCAAATCCCTCTGTTGTAATTCCTTTGTGAATCTTGAGAATAGCTGGAGCCTTTTGAGCCAGCAAGGTTTCGTTGAGATGAATCCAAGGGACAAGACCGATAATTTCTTCCATATCGTGAAAGATAAAAAGTAGAGGGAACATCCAAAGATAAAACGCCATAAATCTCTCCTGAAAAGCTATAGATTGCTAACTAATAAAGCAAAAAACGCCCAGTAAGGCGTTTTGAGTTAGGTATGCTTATTTAACTTCTGTAAACACAACGTGTTTGCGAAGTTTTGGTGAGTATTTCTTCAATTGAAGACGGTCTGGAGTGTTACGTTTGTTTTTAGAAGTAAGGTACAAGCGTTCACCAGATTCTTTGTGTTCAAGTGTAATATTTACGCGCATGGTATCTCCCTTCTATTATTCAGCTGATGCAGCTTTAGCGATTTTACGTCCTTTGTAGTATCCTTTAAGTGATACACGGTGAGAACGTGAGTAATCTCCAGTAGTTTCGTCAAAGTTTACAGATGGAGCTGTTACTTTGTAGTGTGTACGACGTTTGTTTTTCTTCGCTTTTGAAGTGCGACGTGCAGGTACTGCCATTTTGATTTCTCCTTTAGGTATTTATATTCGATTCAATCTACTGATTTTCATCAACCATACTAGGATAACACATTTTTTTTGTAAAGTAAAGTTACTTGACAAAAAAAGATGAAAAAATTCTCCTATCCGACCTAGCAGACAGGAGAAGGTGTTAAATATCAATCTCAAATGGTTCGTCAATGGTTTCTGATACGTATTTTCCGTCTTTCTTCCGTTGTTTGACACATTCTGTGAGGAGATATTCGATTTGCCCATTGACTGAACGAAAGTCATCTTCTGCCCATGATGCGAGTGCAGCGTATAACTTTGTTGAGAGTCGAAGGGGGATCTGCTTTTTTTTAGCTTCAACCATCTTTAGTAAAGACTTCCTGTGTTGACAATTGGTTGTGCATCATGATTGCCACAGAGGACGACTAGGAGATTTGAAACCATGGCAGCTTTTCGTTCTTCGTCAAGCTCTACCAATTCCCCTTCATTGAGTCGTTCTAGTGCCATTTCAACCATTCCTACAGCACCATCCACAATCATCTTACGGGCATCAATTATGGCAGATGCTTGTTGGCGTTGAAGCATGACAGCAGCAATTTCTGGAGCGTAAGCTAGGTAAGTAATACGTGCTTCAAGGATTTCCAAGCCAGCATCCTCAACACGACTTTGGATTTCTTCACGAATACGATTAGCCACAATTTCGCTAGAGCCACGGAGACTACCTTCATCTGCTTGGCCGTCACCCGTAGTATCCACGTTAGGAGACACATCGTAAGGATAGATGCGGACAATATTTCGGAGGGCGCTATCACATTGCAATGAAAGATATTCTTTGTAGTTATCAACGTTGAAAACTGCCTTAGCGGTGTCGACAACTCTCCAAGTTACCGCGATACCGATTTCTACGGGATTTCCTAGACAATCATTGATTTTTTGACGAGAATTGCTCAAGGTCATGACTTTGAGGGAAATCTGTTTCTTGCCAATTTCAAGATTTACATCATTGCCATTTGATGATTTCATCCCAGAAAAAGGAGATTTTGTGCTAACATCACCACTTTGTCCAAGTCGAGTGTGGTTTGCAGGGTTGACTGCTACGCTGAAGGGATTGACAAAGTAAAAACCAGGTTCTTTGATGGTACCTGTATAGTTACCAAAGAGTGTCAGAACCAGAGCTTCTTGAGGTTTGACAACTTTTAAACCAGCATGAGTTAGGCCTGCAATTAAGCTTAATAAAAGTCCGCTAATAATTCCAAATATGTTTTCCGAACCAACACCTATTATAAATATAAAGATACCAAGTACGATTATCAACTCAATGAGAATCAATGCGAATACACCATTTGGTTTTGAATTGATTAGTTTTTCAGTCATAAGAATGGCCTCCTATTATTTGATATCTAAATGATATCACTTTGTTTTTAAAAGTCAATAGAAAGTTGAAAAATAATCACTAAAAAGTTTCAGCCCAATAATTACTTGTAGGAGGTGAGATTATATTGTGCTGAAATACTCTTTTATTCTTATAACTTTTACACTATAATTGTAGTTAGAAAGGAAGAGAAATGTTTGATTATAGAGCACTAGTTATTTTGATGACTTTGATGGATCATTGTGAGCTATCATTATATGAATTATCTGTTAAGGTGAGCTTGCCTATAAAGGAAGTCAAAGAAGGAATAGATTATTTAGTGCCTTATCTAGCTAATAAAGGGATAGTGCTGGATAAAAAACAAGGTCGCTATAGTTTATCAAATCGTACGAAGCAGTCTTTGACAGATATTATTAAGTCGGATGAATTGGTTTTACCAAAGTCGACTCGCTTAGCATTAATCTATCTTTACACTTTTTGCCGATTAGATTTTATATCGAATAATCATTACCAAGACTTTTTGAAAGTAAGTAAGAATACAACCTTATCTGATATTCAATCATTAAGAAAGATTATGTTAGACAATGATTTGGAGCTAGGGTACAGTAGAGCAAAAGGTTATACTTTACACGGTTCAGAGTGGAATAAGCACCGTTTAGCTTTTCAAATGGTTAGTGAGTTGCTGGAATCCTCCATAGGGATTTGGGGGGTGGATTATGTTTTATCCAGTTGGGGGTATTCATTAACTTATGATTTGATTGATCAGGTAGTTAAAGATTATTATGAAAAGCTACAGATAGTACCTATTGTTAATCAATTAAAAGTTTGCCTTTTCGGTTTAGTATTCATTATATGTAGATATCAAAGGGATGTTGAAAGAGTATGTCTTTCAGAGACATTAGTATCTCCTATTATTCAAGATATAACGACTATTTTATTAGATACAGTAGTTGATTTGGGAATTATAGATACGGTATTTTCAGAGGATGATTATCGCTATGTCACAGTTTTATTATCAAGTTGCTTTGAAGGTGAAGTAGATGTTGCTCCGGTTTACTTTAATCAATTAACAGAGGCTATTATAAGTAGAATGGAAGATATTTCTTTGTTACATTTTAAACAAAGAGAAGTATTGAGAGAAAATCTTCGCCGTCACCTTATACCGGCTTACTATAGATTAAAGTTCGGCTTACCTAGCTCAAATGAATATGTGTTGCATGTTAAAGAACATTATCCTGATTTATTTGAACTAGTAAAAGATTCTTTGACTCCCTTGATGGACGCTATTGACAAGCCCATACCTGATAGTGAAACAGCATATTTTGTTATCCATTTTGGAGGATATTTAAAGAAAGCAGACAATTTGCCTCAAAAATGTTATAAAGCAGCAATTATCTGTCCTAATGGAATTAGTTCTTCATTGATGATAAAAGAGAATCTATTAGCATTATTCCCTCAAATTGAGTTTATAGGAACCTCAAAGATTGATGATTTATATGCGAAAACTAGTAGTGACTATGATATGGTTTTTTCTACTATAAAGGTGGATACAGAGAAGCCAAATTATCTAGTTTCTGTTATGATGACGGAAGAACAAACAACACAGTTAGTTGAATTGGTATCAAAAGATTTCCCAGATACAGGTTATCGAGATATTGAGCTTAATCAGATAATTAGCATAGTAAGACGATATAGTGTAATCACACAAGAATTAGAGTTAAAATTAGCATTAAAGAGGTATCTCTATCAAGAAATGAACAGAAAGGAAGTGTTACCATTGTTAGAAGAATTAATTACAAAAGAAACTTATCAGGTTAGTTCGGAAAAATTAGGATGGAAGGAGGCAATTCGTTTAGCAGCTAAACCGCTTTTGGATCAACATAAGATAACTGAGAACTACCCTGAGGCAATGATTCAAAAAGTAGAAGAGTTTGGGCCTTTTATTAATTTAGGGAAGGGAGTAG
The DNA here is from genome assembly GCF_049738055.1 of Streptococcus sp. CL6.22. Lineage (GTDB taxonomy): Bacteria > Bacillota > Bacilli > Lactobacillales > Streptococcaceae > Streptococcus > Streptococcus mitis_DJ. The sequence goes on from NZ_JBKOTV010000006.1 coordinate 88,508, forward strand.
CAATTCCTCACGCTCGGCCAGATGAAGGTGTGAATGAAATAGGAATGTCAATGTTAGTTTTGGAAGAACCGATTTATTTATTGGATAATCCAGAACAAGAGGTAAGATTGTTGATTTGTATTGCAGCTATTGATAATGAGAGTCATTTAAAGGCTTTGTCACATTTAACAACAATTTTAAGAGATAAAAATCATGTTCAAACTTTAATATCATCAAAAAACTATGATGACATTGAAATGATAATTAAACAGGAGGATTAGATAATGTTAAAAATTGGTACAGCTTGTGGTTCAGGATTAGGTTCAAGTTTTATGGTACAGATGAATATTGAATCTGTATTGAGTGATTTGAATGTTTCAGATGTAGAAGTTGAACACTATGATTTAGGTGGAGCAGATCCAAATGCAGCTGATATTTGGATTGTTGGTCGTGATTTAGCTGATTCAGCTAGTCATCTTGGAGATGTTCGTATCTTAAATAGTATTATTGATATGGATGAACTACGAGAATTAATTACTAAACTTTGTGAAGAAAAAGGACTTATTTAGGAGGCTAGCGTCATGATGAAGTTCATATTGGATATTGTTAGTACACCAGCTATTTTAGTAGCTTTAATTGCAATCTTAGGATTAGTTCTTCAGAAGAAGAAATTACCTGATATTATTAAAGGTGGAATTAAGACCTTTGTTGGTTTCTTAGTTGTATCTGGTGGTGCAGGAATTGTACAAAATTCTTTGAATCCATTTGGTACCATGTTTGAACATGCTTTTCATTTATCTGGAGTTGTACCGAATAATGAAGCAATTGTAGCTGTAGCTTTAACCACATATGGCTCAGCTACTGCAATGATTATGTTTGCAGGTATGGTATTCAATATCTTAATTGCTCGTTTTACTCGATTCAAATATATCTTTTTAACAGGGCACCACACTCTATATATGGCGTGTATGATTGCGGTCATTTTATCAGTTGCTGGCTTTACAAGTTTGCCTCTTATCTTACTAGGAGGATTAGCACTTGGTATTATTATGAGTGTTTCCCCGGCATTTGTGCAAAAATATATGGTTCAATTAACTGGAAATGACAAGGTGGCTTTAGGTCATTTCAGTTCTTTGGGATATTGGTTAAGTGGTTTCACTGGTAGCCTTATCGGTGACAAATCAAAATCAACAGAGGACATTAAATTCCCAAAGAGTTTAGCTTTTTTACGTGATAGTACTGTTAGTATTACTTTATCTATGGCAGTTATTTACATTATTGTAGCTATCTTTGCAGGGTCAGAATATATAGAAAAAGAAATCAGTAATGGTACAAGTGGTCTAGTTTATGCTTTACAATTAGCAGGTCAATTTGCAGCAGGTGTATTTGTTATTTTAGCAGGTGTTCGCCTTATTTTGGGTGAAATTGTTCCAGCCTTTAAAGGTATTTCAGAGCGTCTTGTACCTAATTCAAAACCTGCTTTGGATTGTCCGATTGTTTATACTTATGCACCTAATGCAGTCCTAATTGGATTTATCTCTAGTTTTGTTGGTGGTTTAGTAAGTATGGCAATTATGATTGCTTCAGGAACGGTTGTCATCTTACCAGGCGTTGTGCCTCATTTCTTCTGTGGAGCGACTGCAGGTGTCATTGGGAATGCATCTGGTGGTGTTCGTGGAGCCACTATTGGAGCATTTTTACAAGGTATTTTAATTAGTTTTCTTCCAGTCTTTTTAATGCCAGTTTTGGGAGGACTTGGTTTCCAAGGGTCAACTTTCTCAGATGCAGATTTTGGTCTATCAGGAATTATTTTAGGAATGTTGAATCAATTTGGCTCACAAGCAGGCATTGTTATTGGTCTTGTTCTTATTCTAGCAGTTATGTTTGGAGTATCCTTTATTAAAAAGCCATCTGCAAAGGAGGAATAAGGGATGATTTTAAGTGAAAATAGAGAAGATGAGTTAAGAAAATTTGCAACAAAAATCCGATTAAATACTCTTAGAACATTGAATCATCTTGGATTCGGCCATTATGGAGGGAGTCTGTCTATAGTAGAAGTTTTAGCAGTGCTTTATGGTGAAATAATACCGATGACTCCAGAAATATTTGCGTCACGAGATAGAGATTATTTTGTTTTATCCAAGGGACATGCTGGACCAGCTTTGTACAGCACACTCTATTTGAATGGTTTCTTTGACAAAGAATTCTTACATTCTTTAAATACAAATGGGACCAAATTACCGTCTCATCCTGATAGAAATCTAACGCCGGGCATAGATATGACAACTGGCTCTTTAGGACAGGGAATTAGTGTTGCAACCGGGCTTGCATATGGTCAGAGAATAAGAAAAAGTCCCTTTTATACCTATGCTATTGTTGGAGATGGTGAGTTAAATGAGGGACAATGTTGGGAGGCTATACAGTTTGCTTCTCATCAACAGTTATCTAATTTAATTGTATTTGTAGACGATAACAAAAAACAATTAGATGGTTTTACAAAGGATATTTGTAATCCAGGTGATTTTGTAGAAAAATTCTCAGCATTTGGGTTTGAATCCATTAGGGTCAATGGTTCAGATATTAGAGAAATTTATGAAGGGATTATTCAATTAAAACAGTCAAATAATTCATCCCCTAAGTGTATTGTATTAGACACTATTAAAGGTCAAGGAGTTCGAGAGCTGGAAGAAATGAAATCCAATCATCATCTTCGCCCTACTGTAGAGGAGAGACAAATGTTAACTTCAGTTGTAGAAAGATTAAGTCAGGAATTGGAGGAAACAGAATGATGAGAAGTACGAAAGAATTACGACATGTGTATAGAGATTTCCTTCTAGAAGCTAACCAAAGTTATTCTGATATAGTAGTTTTAGAAGCAGACTTGTCAAGTTCGATGGCTACTAATAATCTTGAAAAGGACTTTGGAGACCGTTATGTGAATGTTGGGATCATGGAAGCAGAAATGGTCGGGCTTGCAGCAGGTTTATCTATTCAGGGGTTTAGACCTTATCTTCATACATTTGGCCCTTTTGCTTCACGAAGAGTATTTGATCAATTATTTATTTCTCTTGGGTACGCACAATTGGATGCCACTGTGATTGGCTCAGATGCAGGAGTAACGGCAGAGATGAATGGTGGAACACATATGCCATTTGAAGAAATTGGATTGTTACGTTTAATTCCTAAATCAATCATTTTCGAAGCAACTGATGATATCCAATTTCGTGAAATCTTGAACCAGACATTAGACTTAAAAGGACTAAAATATATTCGAACAATTAGAAAAGCTCCAGAGGCTGTATATCAAGGTGGAGAAGACTTTTCTAAAGGCTACATTGAGTTAAGACACGGTGAAGATGTTGTAATAGTTGCTTCTGGCATAATGGTTGCTCCAAGTATTCGAGTTGCGGATGAACTGTCTAAATTAGGTTATTCAGTAGGTGTGATAGATTTATTTAGAATCAAACCGATACCAGAACAGATAAAAACAATGTTAAGTGGAAAAACTATATTTACTGTAGAAAACCACAATCAGATAGGTGGAATTGGCAGTGCTTTATGTGAATTATTCTCTGATGATGGAATAACAAAAATTCATCGGATGGGTGTTCAAGAAAGATTCGGTCAAGTAGGGAAAATGGATTATCTTCTTAATGAGTATGGTTTGAGTGAATCGAATATAAAAGAGAAAGTTCTAGAGTTTTATAATGCAAGATAGATGTTAAATACACTTATCTGAAAGAACTTCTGTAAAAATTACATTACGTTATTTAAATCAAGCGGATTAAAAGCATATTCTGGTAATCAGAAAGTGCCCTGATCCGCTTTGTTGTTTTTAATTTAAAATGTTTATATATGTATAGAATTTTCTGAAAATTCAAGAATTTTCTTCTGTTCATTGCTTTTAAAATGTGCTATAATAGTAAAAACTGAAATGGGAGGGAACAAATGACTGAATTAGATAAACGTCACCGCAGTAGCATTTATGACAGTATGGTAAAATCACCAAACCGTGCCATGCTTCGTGCGACTGGTATGACAGATAAGGACTTTGAAACACCGATTGTGGGAGTGATTTCGACTTGGGCGGAAAATACACCATGTAACATTCACTTGCATGATTTTGGGAAATTGGCTAAAGAAGGTGTCAAATCGGCAGGTGCTTGGCCTGTGCAGTTTGGGACTATCACTGTAGCGGACGGGATTGCCATGGGAACGCCTGGAATGCGTTTCTCTTTGACATCTCGTGATATCATTGCAGACTCAATCGAGGCGGCTATGGGTGGTCACAACGTCGATGCCTTCGTCGCTATCGGTGGCTGTGACAAGAACATGCCTGGTTCTATGATTGCCATTGCCAATATGGACATCCCAGCTATTTTCGCCTATGGTGGAACAATTGCACCGGGAAATCTTGATGGCAAAGACATCGATTTGGTTTCTGTTTTTGAGGGTATCGGAAAATGGAACCACGGTGACATGACGGCTGAGGACGTGAAACGTCTTGAATGTAATGCCTGCCCTGGACCTGGTGGCTGTGGTGGTATGTACACTGCTAATACCATGGCGACTGCTATCGAAGTTCTCGGTATGAGTTTGCCAGGTTCATCCTCTCACCCAGCTGAATCAGCTGACAAGAAAGAAGACATCGAAGCAGCAGGACGTGCTGTTGTTAAGATGTTGGAGCTCGGTCTCAAACCGTCAGATATCTTGACTCGTGAAGCCTTTGAAGATGCCATCACTGTAACTATGGCTCTCGGTGGTTCTACAAACGCCACTCTTCACTTACTTGCCATTGCCCACGCGGCAAATGTTGACTTGTCACTTGAGGACTTCAATACGATTCAAGAACGTGTGCCTCACTTGGCTGACTTGAAGCCATCTGGTCAGTATGTCTTCCAAGACCTCTACGAAGTTGGTGGTGTGCCTGCGGTTATGAGATATCTCTTGGCTAATGGCTTCCTTCACGGAGACCGTATCACATGTACTGGTAAGACAGTTGCTGAAAACTTGGCCGACTTTGCAGACCTTACACCAGGTCAAAAAGTCATCATGCCACTTGAAAATCCAAAACGTGCGGACGGTCCGCTTATCATCTTGAACGGGAATCTTGCCCCTGACGGTGCGGTTGCCAAGGTATCAGGTGTTAAAGTGCGTCGTCACGTTGGACCAGCTAAGGTCTTTGACTCAGAAGAAGATGCGATTCAGGCTGTTTTGACAGATGAAATCGTTGATGGCGATGTAGTCGTTGTTCGTTTTGTTGGACCTAAGGGTGGTCCTGGTATGCCTGAGATGCTGTCACTTTCATCCATGATTGTTGGTAAAGGTCAAGGAGACAAGGTTGCCCTCTTGACGGATGGCCGTTTCTCTGGTGGTACTTATGGTCTGGTTGTTGGACATATCGCTCCTGAAGCTCAGGATGGTGGACCAATTGCCTACCTTCGTACAGGTGATATCGTTACGGTTGACCAAGATACCAAAGAAATTTCCATGGCCGTATCCGAAGAAGAACTTGAAAAACGCAAGGCAGAAACAACCTTGCCACCACTTTATAGCCGTGGTGTCCTCGGTAAATATGCCCATATTGTATCATCTGCTTCACGCGGAGCCGTGACAGACTTCTGGAATATGGACAAGTCAGGTAAAAAATAAACTTAAAAAGCAAGCCAATCTCGGCTTGCTTCTTTTCATCTTCAAAAGTAATTTGCCTGTTTAACGAGGTGGCAGTCCAAGGGCAATACGACCGTAGCGACTGATTCGTGTGATCTTCCAGGCAGGCGACCAGGTAACTTCAACCTTGACATCTTCGATACCCTCGATTTGTTTCAGACCTGCCACGATTTCGATAGGTAGGCTTTCGGCGCAATCACAGGCGGTGTCGGTGAAGGTCATGACAATCTTACAGAGGCCTGTTTCGTCTAGATTAATTTCATAAATCAGCCCTAGATTGTAAACATCCAATTCCACATCTGTATCAAAAACCTTCTCTAGTTTTTCGATAATTTGGTCTTGTAAGGCCAAAGCACGGTCATTGATTTTGATATCGTCTCTCATAACAGTCCCTCCACGTGATAAATATCCTCTATTTTCTCATAATTCTGACAATTTGGCAAGTTTTTGATGAATTTTCTGAAAAATATGATAAAATGAAGAAAATACTCAATCAAGGGGAAGCCTATGGAGCAGATTGGAAAAGTCTTTAGACAATTACGAGAGTCAAGAAATATCTCGCTGAGACAAGCAACTGGGGGACAATTTTCGCCATCTATGTTGTCCCGCTTTGAAACAGGTCATAGTGAGCTTTCGGTGGAAAAGTTTCTATTTGCCCTAGAAAATATATCTGCCAGTGTAGAGGAAATCCTCTTTCTGGCGAGAGGGTTTCAGTATGATACAGATTCTGAGTTGAGAAAAGAAATCATAGATGTCTTGGATCCAAAGAACATAGCTCCGCTTGAGGACTTGTATCGCAAGGAGTATCAAAAGCAAGCCCATTCTCAAAACAAACAGAAACATATTCTAAATGCCATTCTTATCAAGTCTTATATGAAGAGCATGGATGAAAGGGTAGAGTTAACGGCAGAGGAAGGAAAAGTCCTTCATGATTACCTGTTTTCTACCGAGATTTGGGGAATCTATGAACTCAATTTATTTTCAGTCAGTTCACCATTTCTATCTGTTTCTCTTTTTACTAGATATGTACGAGAAATGGTTCGAAAATCTGATTTTCTAATGGAAATGTCTGGTAATCGAAACCTTTTTCACACTATACTATTGAATGGCTTTTTAGCCAGCATTGAGTGTGAAGAATTTACCAATGCCTCTTATTTTAAACGTGTTATCGAAGAGCATTTCTACAATGAAAATGAAACCTATTTCCGAATTGTCTATTTGTGGGCGGAAGGTCTCCTTGATAGCAAGCAAGGCAGAGTCAAGGAAGGTCAGAAAAAGATGGAAGATGCTGTCCGTATTTTTGAGATGCTTGGCTGTAATAAATCTGCCGAATACTATAGAAAAACGACCGATTGTTGAATATCTGCAAACTAAGAAAATTATTTAAAATTTGAAGCGATAGAACTCTTACCCTCTCTCAGGTTATCAAAGAAGGTCTATCGTTTTTTTTGCTTATTTTATGTGTTGCATATATTCAAAAGTTTTTCCTCTAGAATTTCTAAGTGCTATACTATAGTCATACTTTACATAAGAACTTCGAACAAGAAGGGAGATTACCTATGAAATTATTGTTTAGAAATCACGCTTATCGTCTCTTGACTTTGTCACGATTTTTTAATGCTTTTGGTGCTTCGATTTTCAACCTGGTATTTATCGTCTATGCATCAACCCTGCCACAAGCATCTTTTGCTGTTGCTATGGCGAATATTGTCATGCTTCTTCCGACTCTCTTTACAGTTTTTGTAGGGATTCGGGCAGATTACACGAGGGACAAGGTCAAATGGATGGTCTATAGCGGTTTGTTTCAGGCGGTTTTATTTTTTCTGGCAGCCCTAGTTGTTCAGCAAGCTAGTTTATTTGCCTTTTCTAGCCTGTGTTTGATCAATGTCATTAGTGATGTTATCAGTGATTTTGCAGGTGGCTTGCGCATGCCTCTTATTAAGGAAAAAGTAGCTGAAGATGATCTGATGGAGGCTTATTCTTTTTCCCAGTTCATCACCTATATTTCAGCCATTGGTGGTCAAGCTTTCGGAGTCTGGCTCTTAGGGCTATCGGTCAATAATTTTTCTCTCGTTGCGGGAATCAATGCCTGTTTTTTCCTAGTATCAGCCGTTATCCTCTTTTTAGGAAAAAGCAAATTGAGACTGTCGATTTCATCCGCTGATGGTGAATCACTAAAAAATGAGAAGCTTTCTATCAAAGAGCAGTTCCTAACAATTTACCGAAATTTACGCCTTGTTTTTCTTAAAGGTGGACAGAAAAACTTTGGTTTCATGATCTTTGCTGTCTTGCTTATCAATGCCTTAGGTGGCGCTCTAGGAAGCGTTTATAACATCTTCTTTTTGAGCCATTCTCTCTTGAATTTTTCTTACACAGAGGCACTATTTATCGAGCAAGTCTGTGTTTTATTAGCAATTATCATCAGTAGCCTTACGGGAAATGATTATTTTGGGAAGCAGTCCTTGCCTAGATTGATGATGTGGGTGACATTAGGAGTCAGTCTAGTTGGTCTGGCTAACTTATTCAATCAAGTCGTGCTTGGTTTGCTATTTCTCTGTTCAACTCTGTATGTTTCTGGTAAAGTTCCACCAAAGATTAATGCCATGCTCCTGAAAAATCTAGCTCCAGAGGTTCTAGCTCGTACCAGTAATTTTTTGGGTTTATTGTTTACCTTATCAGTACCTCTTGGTACAGCCTGTTTTTCACTTGTAGCTGTATGGAATATACAGTTGACTTGGATGCTATTTGTTGGTCTTTCCTTGTTAGCTATTCTTTTGACAGGTCTTAATCTCAAAAATGATATCTAATACTCTTCGAAAATCTCTTCAAACCACGTCAACGTCGCCTTGCCGTAGTACGGTTACTGACTTCGTCAGTTCTATCCACAACCTCAAAACAGTGTTTTGAGCAACCTGCGGCTAGTTTCCTAGTTTGCTCTTTGATTTTCATTGAGTATAAATCCTAATTTTTTTCTCACTGTTTTAATCCCTCTATTTATGGTAAAATAAGACTATTAAGTTTAAAGAGGATTCCCTATGAAATTACAAAAACCAAAAGGAACGCAGGATATTTTACCTGCTGAATCTGCCAAATGGCAGTACGTTGAGGGCTTTGCCCGTGAGATTTTCAAGCGCTACAACTATGCAGAAGTGCGCACGCCTATTTTTGAGCATTACGAGGTCATCAGTCGCTCTGTCGGAGATACGACCGATATCGTAACCAAGGAAATGTACGATTTCTATGACAAGGGTGACCGTCATATCACCCTCCGTCCAGAAGGAACTGCGCCCGTTGTACGTTCCTATGTGGAAAATAAACTCTTCGCCCCAGAAGTGCAAAAGCCAAGCAAGTTCTATTACATGGGACCAATGTTCCGCTATGAGCGTCCACAGGCAGGGCGTTTGCGCCAGTTCCACCAGATTGGTGTTGAGTGTTTTAGCTCTAGCAATCCAGCTACCGATGTGGAAACAATCGCGATGGCAGCCCATTTCTTGAAAGAGATCGGCATCCAAGGTGTCAAATTGCACCTCAACACTCTTGGAAATCCTGAGAGCCGCGCGGCCTACCGCCAAGCCTTGATTGACTATTTGACACCGCTCAAGGAGACCTTGTCTAAGGATAGCCAACGTCGTTTGGAGGAAAATCCTCTCCGTGTCTTGGACTCTAAGGAAAAAGAAGACAAGGTGGCAGTGGAGAATGCGCCGTCTATCTTGGACTTCCTTGATGAAGAAAGCCAAGCTCATTTTGATGCTGTGCGTCAGATGTTGGAAAATCTTGGAGTAGACTATATCATCGATACCAATATGGTGCGTGGTTTGGACTACTACAACCACACCATTTTCGAGTTTATCACTGAGATTGAGGGCAATGACTTGACAGTCTGTGCGGGTGGTCGCTACGATGGTTTGGTTTCTTACTTTGGAGGCCCTGAAACTGCTGGATTTGGTTTTGGACTTGGTGTAGAGCGCCTGCTTCTCATTCTTGAGAAGCAAGGTGTTGCTCTTCCTATCGAAAACGCCCTAGATGTCTATATCGCAGTCTTGGGTCAAGGAGCAAATGTCAAGGCCTTGGAGTTGGTACAAGCTCTTCGCCAACAAGGTTTCAAAGCAGAGCGTGATTACCTTAACCGTAAACTAAAAGCTCAGTTCAAGTCAGCCGATGTCTTTGCGGCTAAGGCTCTCATCACTCTAGGCGAGAGCGAAGTCGAAAGCGGACAAGTGACGGTCAAGAACAACCAAACACGAGAAGAAGTGCAAGTATCACTTGAGGCTATCAGCCAAAACTTCTCAGAAATCTTTGAAAAACTAGGCTTTTAATAGTAGATAAACTGGTCAGGACCTTACTCCTGACCTTTTTCTTTTGCAAAATGACAAAAATCATAAACTTTTTGACAAATATGCTTGTCAAAAAGAAAAAGATATGTTACAATAAATTCAAGTTAAGAGAAAAGGAGAAAGGAATGCTTAAAAATCGTCTAAAAGAGCTTCGAGCTCGCGATGGTCTCAATCAAACCGACCTGGCCAAGCTGGCAGGGGTTTCCAGACAGACCGTTAGCCTACTAGAACGGGATGAATACACCCCGTCCATTGTAATTGCCCTGAAAATATCTCAAATTTTCAACGAAACAGTCGAATCGGTATTTCGCTTGGAGGAGGACGAGTAATGAACAAGTATAAAGTGATCTATTATGTAGTTGCCATAGCTCTATTAGTCAGCGTGTGTCTACTAATTGGAGCAAATCTAGGATGGTTTGATCTCTATTACAGTGACCAATTTATTTGGGCCTACTTTGCCCTCATCCCAGTCGTTGACTGGATTGAAAATAAATCCAAAAATCTAGCAAGTGAAAAAGGAGAATGAATATGAAAAAGAAACATGGCTTGTTATTTTTAATTCCTTTTGTCTTGGGAGTTTTCTTGTACATGTTTGTAGATATGTTTAAGGCTGGTGCCGAATTTCACGGAATTGTTTTAGATGTAAAAATCTTGATACCATGGATATCAGCTATTTGTTTAGTATTAGGTTTCATTAGCATTCTTTTGACTTTCAATTTCTTAAAGAAAAGCAGAAAATTTCACTCCTTGTATCAAGAGGAAATGGATGATGATTTGAATGAAACCTATTATGTGCAAATGTATCGGAATCTTGAGTTTGGAAGCATTGTTTTTAATATTGCAAGTGTAGCGATTTTATTGGCTCTCTTCATTTCAGCAAGTGAATTAATTGTACTCGATGTAACTCATATAACATTATCCCTTTCCTTTTTGGAATTAGTGCTGTTCTTGCAGAGTCAAAAATATCTTTCTAAAACAATTGCGATTGTTCGTCAGTTTGATTTGGCTCTTTTCTCTACACCAAAGGATGTCTTGAACTATATTAATTCTTATGATGAAGGGGAGCGTCAGGCTAATTTGGAACAGAGTTTTCGAATTTTATTCCAATTAAATCAGTATGTCTTACCAGCCTTATATATTTTTCTTTTTATCATTTCTTTATTGACAGGAGAGATTCAGCTACTGGGCTTCTTGCTTGTCGGAGCTATCCATGTTTATATCAATGTGATGCAGTTACCTATGGTGAAACGTTATTTTAAATAGGAGACCTTTATGAAATTACTTAAAAACTTTGGCTGGTTTCTTCTAGCCCTTCTATCCTTTTTCTTTATCTATAGCTTCATTCAGGGGCTCGCGACTGCTTCGCTTGCCTTAGGCGCTTCCCCCTATGCTGTTACCTTACTCTATGTGGCCTTGGCTGGAGTTTATGTGTACGGCATTTACAAATGGTATCAGAAAGCTCCTGTTCATATTGAGAAGAGTGGCTTTAACCGATTTATTTGGCTCCCTGCCTTGGTTTGGTTCTTATCTCTGGTTGTCCAGTTTTTCTTGCCAGATGATCCTTCGGTAAATCAACAAATGGCGACAGACTTGACCTTGTCTCAACCACTTTTCTCATTCTTTGCGGTCGTTATTTTTGCTCCTTTGACGGAAGAACTTATCTTTAGAGGGATGTTAGCACGCTACCTCTTTCCTAAGCAGGACAATAGTAAACAAACTCTGATTTTTCTTCTGGTATCCAGTGTTTTGTTTGCTTTGATTCATTTCCCAGGTGATGTGCAACAATTTTTAGTTTATAGTAGTCTTGGGTTTAGCTTGGGCTTGGCTTATATTAGCAGAAAAGGTCTGGTCTACAGTATTTCTCTCCACGCTTTGAATAATTTAGTCAGCTTTTTGATGATTCTCATGCTATAATAGAGTCAGGAGGTCACATGAAACGAGTAATTTTATTAGCAGTGATTCAAGCAGTCGTTCTATTTTTCATCATTGGAGCGCTAGCTTATGCCTTTAAGGGCGATTTCTTCTACAACTATCTAGCAGTTGTCTTTGCCCCTATTGCAGGTGTCTTGCGCTTTGGGACAGCTTACACAACGGAAATTGTCTTGCCGAGAAAGGCAGCTGAAATCGCTGAAAAGCGTAAAGCAGGCAAAAATTCAAAATAAAAGAGTCCGGTGAATTTCATCGGATTTTTGTATGGGTGTTAATTTTTAGAGTCTTCACTTGATTTTTAAAGTCAGGCAAACTTTTCTGATGATTTTCATGAAGAGCCTGCGCTTTTATGGTAAAATAGTAACAGAATAAAAGAGGAGAGAAACAATGAAACGTAGTATGTATGCTGGTCGTGTTCGTGAGGAACACATCGGACAAGAAATGACCTTGAAAGGATGGGTTGGCCGTCGTCGTGACCTGGGTGGTTTGATCTTTATCGACCTTCGTGACCGTGAAGGAATCATGCAGTTGGTTATCAACCCTGAAAAAGTATCTGCAGAGGTTATGGCAACAGCTGAAAGCCTTCGTAGTGAGTTTGTCATCGAGGTAACTGGACAAGTCGCTGCGCGTGAGCAAGCCAATGATAAGTTGCCAACTGGTGCGGTTGAGTTAAACGTGACAGCTCTTACTGTGCTCAATACAGCCAAAACAACACCATTTGAGATTAAAGATGGCATTGAGGCTAATGACGATACACGTTTACGTTACCGTTACCTTGACCTTCGTCGTCCAGAGATGCTGGAAAACTTCAAACTTCGTGCTAAAGTGACCCACTCTATTCGCAACTACTTGGATGAGTTGGAGTTTATCGACGTGGAGACACCATTCCTTTCTAAGTCAACGCCTGAAGGGGCGCGTGACTATTTGGTGCCGTCTCGTGTTAATAAAGGGCATTTTTACGCTCTTCCTCAAAGTCCACAAATCACGAAACAGCTCTTGATGAATGCTGGTTTTGACCGTTACTACCAAATCGTTAAATGTTTCCGTGACGAGGACTTGCGTGGTGACCGCCAGCCTGAGTTTACCCAGGTCGACTTGGAAACATCTTTCCTTACTGAGCAAGAAATCCAAGATATCACAGAAGGATTGATTGCGCGTGTCATGAAGGAAACAAAAGGCATTGAAGTCACTCTGCCTTTCCCACGTATGAAATACGATGACGCTATGGCTCTTTACGGTTCTGACAAGCCAGATACTCGTTTTAACATGTTGCTTCAGGACTTGACAGAAGTGGTCAAAGGTGTAGACTTTAAAGTCTTTTCAGAAGCACCTGCTGTAAAAGCAATTGTAGTCAAAGGCGCTGCGGACAACTATTCACGTAAAGACATCGACAAGATGACGGAAGTAGCCAAGCAGTACGGTGCCAAAGGTCTTGCTTGGGTCAAGGTGGTTGATGGAGAATTAAACGGACCAGTTGCCAAGTTCTTGACTAGCATCCAAGCAGAATTGACAACAGCGCTTGCTCTTGAAGATAAGGACTTGGTTCTCTTTGTGGCGGATACGCTTGAAGTGGCTAATGCAACGCTTGGTGCCCTTCGTGTACGTATTGCCAAAGAGCTTGGTTTGATTGATAATGATAAATTCAACTTCCTTTGGGTGGTTGACTGGCCAATGTTTGAATGGTCTGAAGAAGAAGGTCGTTACATGAGCGCCCACCATCCATTTACTCTACCACAGGAAGAGACTGCTCACGAATTAGAAGGTGATTTGGCGAAGGTTCGTGCCATTGCTTACGATATTGTCTTGAACGGTTATGAACTTGGTGGTGGTAGCCTCCGTATCAACCAAAAAGACCTTCAAGAACGTATGTTCAAGGCTCTTGGTTTCTCAGCCGAAGAAGCAAATGACCAGTTTGGTTTCCTTCTTGAAGCCATGGACTATGGTTTCCCACCACACGGTGGCTTGGCTATCGGGCTTGACCGATTTGTTATGTTGCTTGCAGGAGAAGAAAATATCCGTGAAGTTATTGCCTTTCCTAAGAACAACAAGGCAACTGACCCAATGACACAAGCTCCTTCAACAGTAGCTCTTAAACAACTAGAGGAACTCAGCTTACAAGTAGAAGAAGATGAAAGAAGCAAAACGAATTAAGCGGTGGCGCTATTATCTGCGCCGCTTTGCTCATCAGATAAAAATTTTACGTGTCTTACAAAGCATCTCTCGCGAAAAATATGATGAGAAGATTTCGGCCTCTCTGGTCTATGGATTTTTATCAGCAGTAGCGGTCAATTTCTTTTTCCAACCAGGTCATGTGTATTCGAGTGGTGCGACAGGTCTGGCACAGATTATCTCTGCCTTGAGTAATCACTGGTTTGGTTTTCATATCCCGATTTCGCTAACCTTTTACGCCATTAATTTTCCTTTGATGGTCTTGGCTTGGTATCAGATTGGGCATAAGTTCACCGTCTTTACCTTCATCACGGTATCCATGAGTTCCTTCTTTATCCAGTTTGTGCCTGTGGCGACCTTGACTGAGGATCCCATTATCAATGCCCTTTTTGGGGGTGTTGTCATGGGCTTGGGGATTGGTTTTGCTCTTCGCAATAATATCTCCAGTGGTGGGACGGATATTGTCAGTCTGACCATTCGCAAGAAAACGGGGAGGAATGTCGGTAGTATTTCTTTCTTGGTAAATGGGACTATCATGCTGATAGCGGGTTTGACCTTTGGTTGGAAATACGCTCTTTACTCTATGATTACCATCTTTGTCTCTAGCCGGGTGACAGACGCGGTCTTTACCAAGCAAAAACGCATGCAGGCTATGATTGTGACCAATCATCCAGTGAAGGTTATTGAAAAAATCCATAAAAAATTGCACCGCGGAGCAACCATGATCCACGATGCAGAAGGAACCTATAATCACGAAAGAAAGGCAGTTTTAATCACTGTCATTACACGTGCAGAGTTTAATGAATTTAAACAGATTATGAAACAGGTGGACCCAGGTGCCTTTGTCTCTGTATCTGAGAATGTTCATATTTTGGGACGATTCGTTGAAACAGAAAATTAGTAACTAAAAAACCAGCGCGAGCTGGTTTTTATTTTTCAACAATTTTATGTCCAATCAACTGGCGATAACAAATTTGTTTATTGCTTTTAGCATCATTGATGATCTGGAGAATAGTTTCAAAGGAAACACGACCAAGCTCCAAACTATTGATATCGACATAGGCTGCCAAGTTGAGCTTGGGATTGACTGAGTCGAAGCTGAGGACAGGGACATCCAGTTGGTGTTTTGCGATGTAATCACAGACCCCTGCAGCAAGGAGACTATCAATGGTAATAATAGCGTCAATATTTGGATCGTGTTTGAAGAGAAGTCTACTAAAGCGATAACCATTATCTTCAAGAAATTCAGTAGCAAAGTAAGTCAGATTAGTATCGAGAGGAAGTTGGTATTGTTTTAGAGCTAGCTCGTAACCTGTCAGACGGTCTTGTGTTACGAAGAGTCGCTTAGTACCTCCGATAAAGGCAATTCGCTTGCATCCTTTTTTGATGAAATACTCTGTCGCATCAAAACCAGCTTGGACATTGTCATTATCGACAAGTGGAATGAAGGGAGATAGAGATTTACCTAAGATAAGGAAAGGAAATTGCTCGTCTGCTACTAACTTAACCAAAGGGTCCTCTTCTTGGGCATAGAGGAAAATCAAACCATCTACACGTTTGCCGTAAACCATCTGGGAAATAGCTTTGAGTCGCTCTTTGGCGTCTTTACCTGTTGCAATCTGAATTGCATAGTGGTTTTCAGATGCGACTTGGGCGATACCACGGAGGACAGATGGGAAGAAAGGATTTTGATAGAAGGCGTCTGAGTCGTCAGGAAGGACCAAGCCGATAACTTGGGTATAACTGCTTACCAAACTACGAGCGTTGAGGTTGGGGTGGTAATTGAGCTCCTTCATAGCCTTGCGAACACGTTTTTTTGTTTCGTCGCTAATGGTTGATTTATTTTGAATAACACGGGTTACGGTTGAAGGTGAAACACCAGCAGCCTTGGCCACATCTTTAATCGTAACGGGCATAAAAATCTCCTATTTATGGTAATCTGGATCACGGAAATGCGTTTTATAAAAGATAGTGACCAGATACAGAACAAAAAGAATGTTTTGTACAGTGATGAGGTTTGACATATTTTGGCCAAAGAGTCCCAAAATAAGTGTAATCAGAGTTGGTAATCCTAAACAGTTCAAGATAAAATGGTAGCACTCTTTAAAGGTCCTAAATGAAAAGAGGCGTGATTTCTTAGTGATATAAAGGAGAAGACTCGCTCCTAGAGAGACGATAAAGAAATTCAAACCAAAGAGGAAGCTCGCACCGAGAACTAGAAAGAGACTGATATAGACACGATTCTGCTGGTACCAGTCTTTAGAAATCGCTTGTGTTAAGCTGTCCTTGCTTTTGAAACTCTCAGTCTCAATCGCTCGGTAAGAGATACGGGTCAATTCCTTGCTTTCCTTGCTGATGACGAGCTCATTCGTATCGAAATGTAGTTGCAAGTCCTTAGGTAATTCCTTGCTTTGACTTGGACCGATTAAAAGAGAAGGGGCTTGACTAGCTGTTCCTGTATAAGTTAATTTGCCATCAACAATTGTAGCGTGTTCAGAGAGATCCTGTACAACCTTATCTGTCAATGGTTCATAGACATTATCGATAAAGGTTTCTAGCGGATAAGTCTCCTGCGAGCTGTTTTGGATGGCAATAGGTACCATAGACAAGCTGATAAGGAAGATACTGGTAAAGAGAAGCTGAAACCAGTTGAGTCCGAAACGTTTGGACAGGGGCTTACGAAATCCCCAAATACTTGAAAAATAGGAAAATGGATATGGAAGCATAGGTATCTTTCTAAAAGGTGTTTTCTATATGAGTATTATTATATAGAGAAATGTGCTTTATTTCAAGTCTAGGAGACAAATTGCTTGCTACAAGGATAGTTTTACAGTAACAATCGCTAATACTCAATGAAAATCAAAGAGCAAACTAGGAAGCTAGCCGCAGGTTGCTCAAAACAGTGTTTTGAGGTTGCAGATGGAAGCTGACGTGGTTTGAAGAGGTTTTCGAAGAGTATAAAATGAAAAAGGGTGGCGGGGATATATTATCCCTTGTCGCCACCACTTGTAAGTCCTGAAACAAAGTTCTTTTGTAGGAAGAAGAAGAGAATACAGATTGGAAGGGCGATGAGGATAGCACCTGCTGAGAAGTAGGCAATCTTCAAGTTTTTCACATTGCTAACGAAGGTTTGGAGACCTACGGCAACAGTAAAGTATTCTTTCTCACGAAGCAAGAAACTAGAAAGGATATAGTCTCCAAAAGGTCCCATGAAGGCCCAGAGAGCTTGTACGGCAACCATTGGGCGAACAAGTGGAAGAACAATTTGCCAGAAGCGGCGGAAGTGTCCTGCACCGTCTAGTTTTGCAGATTCGTCTAGAGACATTGGCACTGTATCGAAGTAGCCTTTCATGAGCCAAGCATTCATCGGGATACCACCACCAACGTAGAGGAAGATGAGGAACCAGCTGTGGTTAAGGGCGTTCAACATAAGTGCCATAACGAAGAAGGCTGTCAAAGCGGCCATGGTTGGCACCATTTGGATAATCAAGAAGAAAACCAAACTTTGTTTACGAGCCAAGAAGTTGTAACGGCTGTAAGCATAACCAGCAAGTACGATAATACTTGTTTGAACAGCCATAGTAATTAAGGCGATAATCAAAGTGTTGAGATACCAAGTACCGTATAGGGTTTCAGTAAAGAGTCCTTTAAAGTTATCAAAATTGAAGTCGATGTTAGTATCTAGTTTAAAGGCTGCGACGTTACCTGCTTTAAAGGCTGACATGATGGTAATCAACAGTGGATAGATGATTACAATTGATAGGCCAATCAAGTAGAGGTAAGTAAGGGTTTGAGTCAGTCTACGTTTGAGTTTAATTGAGTTATTCATCTTAGACGTCCTCCATATCAAATGCGTGTAGTTTCTTGAATGCGATCATAGAGATTGAGATGACAATGATAGAGATAATCAAGGTAACAGCTGCCGCCATTGAGTATTGAGGAGATGTACCTGTTGTCAAACGGTAGATCCATGAGATCAAGATATCGGTTGAACCAGCTCCACCTCCGACACTACCAGGTCCTCCACCATTGAAGAGGTACATGATAGAGAAGTTGTTAAAGTTGAAGGTGTATTGACTAATCAAAGTAGGTGCCGCAACAGCCAAGATCATTGGGAAAGTGATGTTGCGGAATTTTTGCCAAGCATTGGCACCGTCAATATAAGCTGCTTCGTAAAGGTCGTTAGGAATAGATTGTAAGATACCCAAGGTTAAAACGTAGATGTATGGGAATCCAAGCCAACCCTGCATCATAATCAAGGCAATCTTAGTCCAAGTTGGGTCTGTTTTCCAAGGAATAAGAGCACCATCAAGGAAAGGAAGGAATTTAGCTAAGATTGGCAATACTTGAGTGTTGATGGCTCCGACACTATCGTTAAACATATTTGAGAATGTCAAGATAGTGATGAAGGCTGGAACAGCCCAAGGAAGAAGGAAAATAACACCAAAGATACGTTTTCCTTTGATAAATGGTTGGTTAGCAATGATAGCTGTGAAGATACCGATGACGATCTGTAAAGTTGAGGCAGCCAAAGCCCAGATGATAGTCCAAGAAAGAACGGCACCAAAGGCAGAACGGAAGGTACTCAAACTCCAGATGTTCGTAAAGTTGGTCAAACCAACCCAGTCCAACAATTTGTTTGGTGGCAAGTGTTGGAAGTCGTAGTTGGTAAAGGCGATCATCAAGGTTACGATAACTGGGAAGATGATCGCAAAAGTCATGGCAACATAAGATGGAATGATCAAGAGGTAAGGGAAGCCATTTTCATAGATTCCTTTGACCATTTCTTTAAAGGTAAGTGCTACTGGTATGCCATTGTTAATGTGTTTGGCAGTTGTATGTGCATCTTTGATATTTGCGAAATAAAAGAGTACATAAACAACTACAAAGATTAAATGGAAGGCACCACGAATCAGCATAAAGAGGGAATTGTCACGACCTGGTTTGTCACCAAGAGTGATGAGATTACTCAATTCAGGGGCTGCAAGTGCTAGGAAGTAGAGGAGAAATACAAGGGTTACACCAAGGAAGATAAAACCTTTTGCTTTTTGTTTATTGTAAATCTGTCCTAACCCAGGAATGATAGACAGCAGGGCTGCTTTACTAGGTTGTTGCTTTTCCATAATAACTCCTTTCATAGGATACTAGTTTCTAGTTAAAACCTAAACTATATATGTTTTCTATTGATAAATTCAAAGGGGGATTTGAATTCCACCCCCCTTGAACAAATTTTTTATTCACCAAATTTTTGTTTGATTGTTTCTTTGATCAATGTTACAGCGTCGTTAGCAGCTGTTTTCGCATCTTTCTTACCACTTACAGCATCAAAGAGCATATTTTTCGCTGGATCCCAAACTGCAGACATTTGAGAGATGTTTGGCATTGGTTGAGCGTTCTTGAACTGTTTGATAACAGCTGTTGTCAACTCATCGTTTTTACCTTCAGCGTATGAACGAGCCTCAGTGTTAGCTGGGATTTCGTTAGTCTTATCGTATAATACTTTTTGTTGTTCAGTTGAAACAAGGAAGTCTACAAATTTTTGAGAAGCTTCAAGGTTCTTAGTGGCTTGAGGGATGACCCAAGCTTTACCACCACCAAATGCAGCATATTCTTTTCCGTTTGGAAGAGTTGGGATAGTCGCAACACCGTAGTTTACTTTAGCATCTTTGAAGGCTTGGGCTTTCCAAGGTCCGTCGATGATAGCAGCTGTTTTACCTTCTTGGAAATGAGTTTGGATTAGGTTTCCAGCTCCTTCAGTATCTTGCATACCTTTAGGCCATTTTTCATACCAAGATTTAGCGTATTCTATACCTTTGATAGCGCCGTCGTTGGCAAGACCGATATCTTTAGCGTCCTTACCGTTTTGACCGAATACGTAAGCGCCGTTACCAGCAAGAAGTCCGTATGCATAGTAGAAGTTTGTCCAGTCAGCTAGGAAAGCAGAAGTTTTTCCATCTTCACCAGCGAAGGCATATTTGCTATCTTTAGCAAGGTTTTCTAAGTCAGCAAAAGTTTTTGGAGCTTCTTTTATCAAGTCTTTGTTGTAGTACATAACAAGTGACTCGATAACGGCAGGAGCACCGTAAACTTTACCATTAGCAGCTGTTACAAGAGATTTAGTTGTGTCGTCTGTTTTAGCACCATCGCTCAATTTCACTTCTGAAAGTTGTCCGTCAGAACCAAGGCTACCTACACGGTCGTATGGAGCCATCATAACATCAGGGACATTACCAGATTGGTTGTCAAGAGAAAGTTTATCAAGACCTCCTAGAGCATCACCAGTTTTAAGAGTGACTTTTACTCCAGTTTCTTTTTCATAAGCTTTAGCAACCTCTTCAATATAGCTCTTATATCCCTCGTCTACATATACAGTGAGTTCTTTCGCTTCAGATGAACCAGAATCAGCAGGCTTATCAGCAGTTTTGCTTCCGCAAGCTACCAAAAGCAAGCTAGCAAGTGTAACAGTTCCAAGCACAGCAGCGCTCTTCATGAATTTAGATGACATAGTGTATTCCTCCTAAAGAATAACAAATTTTATAATGAGGAAACGCAAACGTTTTCCTTTATGGGACTAGTATAGCACAATCGGAAAGCGGTTGCAAGTGTTTTTTGTAAAAATTTTTTAAAAAATTGTGAAAAAAGTAAACGCTTCATCGTCATATAATAGTAGAAAATCCAAAAAATCCGTTTTGTTTTAAATTTAAAAAAAGTTGAGAAAACGATTGCCTAATTTACAAATGGAAACCAGAGAGGATTCTCGCTTTATTTTTGCTTAATGAGATAAGTGAAACCCTTATTCCTATTTTGTTTGTTGCCTGAAAGAATATATATACGAGTAAGAAGAAAAAATTTTTAAAAAATAATCAAAAAAGTTACTTAAAACCGCTTGCATTTATCGAGAAAATGAGCTATACTAGTAATAGCGCAAACGTTTGCGCTCATAAAAATGTAATATCTAACTATAAACACATGAGGTGCTTATTATGAAAAAACGTCAAAGTGGTGTGTTGATGCACATTTCTTCTCTTCCAGGGGCATACGGAATCGGATCATTTGGTAAAAGTGCTTACGACTTCGTTGATTTCTTGGTTCGCACAAAACAACGTTACTGGCAAATCCTTCCACTAGGAACAACTAGTTACGGAGATTCTCCTTACCAATCTTTCTCAGCCTTCGCAGGGAACACTCATTTTATCGATTTAGATATCTTGGTGGAACAAGGCTTGTTGCAAGCAAGTGACCTTGAAGGGGTTGACTTTGGTAGTGATGCGTCTGAAGTTGATTATGCGAAAATCTACTATGCACGTCGTCCTCTTTTAGAAAAAGCGGTAAAACGTTTCTTGGAAGTAGGAGATGTTAAAGATTTTGAGAAATTTGCTCAAGACAACCAATCATGGCTTGAACTCTTTGCAGAGTATATGGCTATCAAAGAGCATTTTGATAATCTTGCTTGGACTGAATGGCCAGATGCAGATGCTCGTGCTCGTAAAGCTTCAGCACTTGAAAGCTACCGTGAGCAATTGGCAGACAAGTTGGTTTACCACCGTGTGACTCAATACTTCTTCTTCCAACAATGGTTGAAATTGAAAGCTTACGCTAACGACAACCACATCGAAATCGTTGGGGACATGCCAATCTACGTAGCGGAAGATTCAAGCGATATGTGGGCAAATCCACATCTCTTTAAGACAGATGTTAACGGTAAGGCGACTTGCATCGCAGGATGCCCACCAGATGAATTTTCTGCAACTGGTCAGCTTTGGGGTAACCCAATCTATGACTGGGAAGCAATGGACAAAGACGGCTACAAATGGTGGATTGAACGCTTGCGTGAAAGCTTCAAAATCTACGACATCGTTCGTATCGACCACTTCCGTGGTTTCGAATCTTACTGGGAAATCCCTGCTGGTTCCGATACAGCAGCACCTGGTGAGTGGGTGAAAGGTCCTGGCTACAAGCTTTTTGCAGCCGTTAAGGAAGAACTTGGTGAGCTAAACATCATCGCAGAAGATCTTGGTTTCATGACTGATGAAGTGATCGAATTGCGTGAACGTACTGGCTTCCCAGGAATGAAGATTCTTCAATTTGCCTTCAACCCAGAAGACGAAAGCATCGATAGCCCACACTTGGCACCTGCTAACTCAGTTATGTACACAGGAACACATGATAACAATACGGTCCTTGGTTGGTACCGTAACGAGATCGATGATGCGACTCGTGAATACATGGCTCGCTACACTAACCGTAAAGAATACGAAACAGTGCCACACGCTATGCTTCGTACAGTCTTTTCATCAGTTAGCTTCATGGCAATTGCAACTATGCAAGATTTGCTTGAATTGGATGAGGCAGCTCGTATGAACTTCCCATCTACCCTTGGTGGAAACTGGTCTTGGCGTATGACTGAGGATCAATTGACACCAGCTGTCGAGGAAGGCTTGCTTGACTTGACAACAATCTATCGCCGAATCAATGAAAATTTGGTAGAATTAAAGAAATAATACAATATCAGGAGACACCTTAAACATGTTATCACTACAAGAATTTGTACAAAATCGTTACAATAAAACCATTGCAGAATGTAGCAATGAAGAGCTTTACCTGGCTCTTCTTAATTACAGCAAGCTTGCAAGCAGCCAAAAACCAGTTAACACTGGTAAAAAGAAAGTTTACTACATCTCAGCTGAGTTCTTGATTGGTAAACTCTTGTCAAACAACTTGATCAACCTTGGTCTTTACGACGATGTTAAAAAAGAACTTGCAGCTGCAGGTAAAGACTTGATCGAAGTTGAAGAAGTTGAATTGGAACCATCTCTTGGTAATGGTGGTTTGGGACGTTTGGCTGCCTGCTTTATCGACTCAATTGCTACTCTTGGTTTGAACGGTGACGGTGTTGGTCTTAACTACCACTACGGTCTTTTCCAACAAGTTCTTAAAAATAACCAACAAGAAACAATTCCAAACGCATGGTTGACAGAGCAAAACTGGTTGGTTCGCTCAAGCCGTAGCTACCAAGTACCATTTGCTCACTTCACATTGACATCAACTCTTTACGATATCGATGTACCTGGTTACAAGACAGAAACGAAGAACCGCTTGCGTTTGTTTGACTTGGATTCAGTTGACTCTTCAATCATTAAAGACGGTATCAACTTTGACAAGACAGATATCGCTCGCAACTTGACTCTTTTCCTTTACCCAGATGATAGTGACCGTCAAGGTGAATTGCTCCGTATCTTCCAACAATACTTCATGGTTTCAAACGGTGCGCAATTGATCATCGACGAAGCAATCGAAAAAGGAAGCAACTTGCATGACCTTGCTGACTACGCAGTTGTACAAATCAATGATACTCACCCATCAATGGTTATCCCTGAATTGATCCGTCTTTTGACTGCTCGTGGTATCGAACTTGACGAAGCAATCTCAATCGTTCGTAGCATGACTGCCTACACTAACCACACAATCCTTGCTGAAGCCCTTGAAAAATGGCCTCTTGAATTCTTGCAAGAAGTGGTTCCTCACTTGGTACCAATCATCGAAGAATTGGACCGTCGTGTGAAAGCAGAATACAAAGATCCAGCTGTTCAAATTATTGACGAGAGCGGACGTGTTCACATGGCTCACATGGATATCCACTACGGATACAGCGTTAACGGGGTTGCAGCACTTCACACTGAAATCTTGAAGAACTCTGAGTTAAAAGCCTTCTACGACCTTTACCCAGAAAAATTCAACAACAAAACAAACGGTATTACTTTCCGTCGTTGGCTCATGCATGCTAACCCAAGATTGTCTCACTACTTGGATGAGATTCTTGGAGAAGGTTGGCACCATGAAGCTGATGAGCTTGAAAAACTCTTGTCTTATGAAGACAAAGCAGCTGTCAAAGAAAAATTGGAAAGCATCAAGGCTCACAACAAACGTAAATTGGCTCGTCACTTGAAAGAACACCAAGGTGTGGAAATCAATACAAACTCTATCTTTGATATCCAAATCAAACGCCTTCACGAGTACAAACGCCAACAAATGAACGCTTTGTACGTCATCCACAAATACCTTGACATCAAAGCTGGTAACATCCCTGCTCGCCCAATCACAATCTTCTTTGGTGGTAAAGCAGCTCCAGCATACACAATCGCTCAAGACATCATCCACTTGATCCTTTGCATGTCAGAAGTTATTGCAAACGATCCAGCAGTAGCTCCACACTTGCAAGTAGTTATGGTTGAAAACTACAACGTTACTGCAGCAAGCTTCCTTATCCCAGCATGTGATATCTCAGAACAAATCTCACTTGCTTCTAAAGAAGCTTCAGGTACTGGTAACATGAAATTCATGTTGAACGGAGCTTTGACTCTTGGTACTATGGACGGAGCTAACGTGGAAATCGCTGAGTTGGTTGGTGACGAAAACATCTACATCTTTGGTGAAGATTCAGAAACTGTTATCGACCTTTACGCAAAAGCAGCTTACAAATCAAGCGAATTCTACGCTCGTAAAGCTATCAAACCATTGGTTGACTTCATCGTTAGCGATGCAGTTCTTGCAGCTGGAAACAAAGAGCGCTTGGAACGTCTTTACAATGAATTGATCAACAAAGACTGGTTCATGACTCTTCTTGACTTGGAAGACTACATCAAAGTCAAAGAGCAAATGTTGGCTGACTACGAAGACCGTGACGCATGGTTGGATAAAGTTATCGTTAACATTTCTAAAGCAGGATTCTTCTCATCTGACCGTACAATCGCTCAGTACAACGAAGATATCTGGCACTTGAACTAAGATACAAGATTTATACTAATACACTTTCCTATAAAGCGAATTTCGATTGAAATTCGCTTTTTTGAATGCTTGAGTAGAAATGGACCTCAGATACTTTATTGAAATGGGGCAATTATATAAGATAGTTGCTTAAAACTATTCGTTATAATTATTTTTTCTGAAAATTGTAGGAAAGTGTGTTAAAATGGAAACGTATACAAGTAGTTATTTGAATGTCAAATTAGAATTTGAAGAGGCGCATTATGAGTAATTTAGAAATAGGAAAACGAATTCGTACCTTACGGACTGAAAAAGGCTTGAGTAGGGAAGCCTTTTGTGGAGATGAAAAAGAACTTACTGTTCGTCAGTTGGGCCGAATTGAAACAGGAAATAACTTGCCCAGTTTAGCTAAACTAGACTATATAGCTGGAGTGTTAGGAGTTCCGATATCTCAGTTAATTGATGAACGATTACTAATTGTTCCTAAAGAGTATTTAAAACTAAAAACGAAGTTGATTCGTCAATCTATTTATGGAGATGAAGAAAAAATCCGCCAGCGGGAGGCTATCTTTGAAGAAATTCAAGAACGTTTTTATGACCAACTTCCTGAAGATGAGCAAGTATCAGTTGAAGTCCTACAAGCCATTGATGATGTATATGTTTCTGAAAATGCCGAATTTGGAGAAGGTTTAATTGAGGAATATTTTGAACAAACAATGTTACGAACAGAATATTCGACAAATGATCTACTGATATTGTACTTATATTTTTTATCTCTAGCTGTTAAATCAGAACGAGATGAAATAACTTTAAAAAAAGTTTGTCTAAATATTGTATCTCAAACAAACTATGATGATACAAACTATATTCACTTGCTTCAAAGAGTACTACTAGGTTTAATATTTTATCAACTTGACATCGATTATCATGAATTTATACCTGAAATATTGAGTATGTTAAGAGAAATTATGATTGACATCGGAGATACTAGTTTAAAACCAACTGTAGACTTCATTGAAGCAAAATATTACTTATACGGAGAAAAAGATAAAGAAAAAGCCCTACAATACTATGAAAAAGCTATTAACGGAGCAGAATTTTTGAATGACATGAATTTTAAAAATCGAGTGATAGAGGAAAAAAATAAGGATTTTCCATAATTTCAATTTAAAAACAGGACATAAATGTCAGTGGACATTTATGTCCTGTTTTTTTACTCTCGTAAGGTATATACTGTTATTGTAAATAAGTTAAGAAGAGCGCAGTGCTAGAACCATTACTATTTAAACGGGATGTAGATTAGCAGGCGGGAGGAAAATATGGTAAAAACAATTGACTATTATATGGATGAAAAGTTTGTCAAGAAGGACTATCTGATTATCAAAAATAGTCTAGATAGCAGACGCCTATGTAAAGTGACACTTGATGAGAAATTGCTCAAATTAGTTCTCTTGCTTCCAAATGAAATGAGGGAAATCAAAATGGACTCCAACTTAAAGCCTAGAATTAGAGTTGTTGACATAACCGATGGGAGTGAGTGAAGTTTCTAAAATAGAAATTAAAATTAGAAAGAGGTAATACAATGATTAAGGTAGAAAGAGTTACAAAGCGATTTGGAGATAATGTTGCTTTAAATCAAATTAGTTTTTCAATAAACGAAGGAGAAATTTTTGGATTCCTAGGTCCATCTGGCTCAGGAAAAACAACAATGATCAATATTCTGACAGGACAGCTACAGGCTAACAGCGGAAAGACAGAATTATTAGGGAAAGATTCTCAAAAATTACTTCCGTCAGATTTTGAAGAGTTAGGTTTAGTAGGTGACACAAGTGGTTATTACGAAAAATTAAGTTTGTACAATAACTTGTTGCTATTTGCAAGACTATACGGAGTTTCAAAATCTCGAATTGAAGAAATTCTAAAACAAGTTGGTCTGTATGATAGTAAAGACACTCCAGCTGAGAAGCTTTCTACAGGAATGCGTCAACGAATGCTTTTAGCTCGTGCTTTAATCAATTACCCTAAAGTTCTATTTTTAGATGAACCTACAAGTGGGTTAGATCCCACCACCTCAAAGAAGATTCACAAATTACTACAAGAGTTAAAGGAAAGAGGAACAACCATTTTCTTAACTACTCATGATATGAATGAGGCGACTTTATTATGTGATAACCTAGCTCTTTTGAATAAAGGTGATCTTATTGAACAAGGAAGCCCAGGCGAAATTATCCAAAAATACAACACAGAAAAGAATGTTGCAGTAACCTATAGTGATTCTACTAAAAAGGTAGTGCGCTTTGAAGACTTGCAGCAAGAAGATTATAAAAAAATGATGACGATTCACTCATGTGAACCAACTTTAGAAGATATTTTTATTAAATTGACAGGAGAAAAATTAGATGTTTAAGAGAATTTTAGCCCTTATCTGGTTGAGGACACAAGTATTATTAACAAACAAAAACACTTTGGTACAGGTAGTATTCCCATTCTTTATGGTTCTACTCTTCCAAAATTTTATGAATACAGATGGCACTCAAGGGAAAGTACTATTGTATAGCTCTTTAACAATGGCATTCTCATTTTCTTCTGGGTCAATGATTTCAAACTCTATTGCAGAGGAAAAAGAAAAAAGAATTTTTAAAACACTTATTTTAAGCGGAGTTCGCCGTGGAGAATATCTTGTTTCAGTGTTGTTTTATCCTGTAATCTTTGCCTTGGCTTCAGTTATTTCCTTCCCTATTATGGTTGAAGTGGATTTCGCAAAAGATTATCCTGTATACCTTGTAGTAGCTTCTCTGGTAGCATTATGTACAATCCTCTTAAATTTGGTGATTGGAGCTATTTCAGAGACACAAACGCAAGCTCAGGTTTATGGTTTGATTCCAATGCTTGGTCTCTCATTCTTGCCAATGTTTGCTCAAGTTAGCTCAGAGGTCAAGAAATTCATGGATACAACCTTCTTAGGAGTTTATGTAGATTTCTTTAATAAACCAGATTTTAAATTGAATTTTGACAGTTTGGGGATCACTTTTGCTTGGGTTGTAGCATTACTTGCCCTCAGTTATTGGGGATTGAAAAATAAAAAAAAAGTTCCGTTTGGAAAGTTAACACTTAATCAACTTCAAAAACTAACTTTTTTTAAAGCTTAGTGTTAGTAAGCTTTGTAAGAAACCTAGTTTAAAACAGTAAACCAGCGCTTAAAAAGCTGGTTTTTACTGTCTTTCATCCTTCTATTTCTTCGTAGTTGAACACCTCATATTTATTGTATTCGTTTACATAAAGTATTATAATATAATTATAAGAAAGAAGGTGTTTTTATGATATATATAAAATTGGTGTTGTTTATTACCTTTCTTGTAATAAGCTTGTTACCTGATAAGATTTTTGGAAAAAATAAAAAAATTTGGAAAATAATTCTTGCAATATTGATGGCGGCGACAGCATTATCATTTATGTACTAAGTTATTTTAAGAATGTAGGGTTTACTTCCCTACATTCTTTTTAGTTTTTTCTGTTTTCTAGATTCTATTTATCCAAGCGCTTCAAAAACTAACTTTTTTAAAAGCTAAGTGTTAGTAAGCTTGTAAGAAACCTAGTTTAAAACAGTAAACCAGCGCTTAAAATGCTGGTTTTCACTGTCTTCAGCCCTATATTTCTTCGTAGTTGATTACCTCATATTTCTTGTATTCGCTTACACAAAGTATTATAATATGATTGTAGGAAAGAAGGTGTTCTTATGTGGAAAAAATATTTTTCAAAATATAAATGGACTGATTTATTTTGGATACTATTTGTTATTTTAACATGCCTCTTGGCGGGTAATAGTAATCTTTACCCCCTTACCCATCAAGAAATCTCTTATCATGGGTGCTTATCGGGAATTACACTTGCCTTATTTCACTTGCTATTTATTGATAAGTTTTTTATTTCGAATCGAAAATAAATGGAGAAGCTAAAAGCTTTAAATGTTTTAGACTTTTGGGATAGATAGTTTAAAAATTGAAATTTAAAACCGCAGATCTTCTTGAAATGCGGTTTTTTGTGTCAATTATAGTTCTCTCCCAACCAAAATCTCTGCTTCAATGGTAATCTCTGTCAGTTGGCTCCAGTCAATCTTGCTCTGGTCGATGTGAAAGAGGAGAGGAGTCATACTGAGTAGGGCTTGGAGCTGCTTTGCTGTGATAGACTGGGTTAGTGAGGCAGTTTGACTAGATAGGATGGTAAAGTGATCTTGGAAATGATTTTTGATATCTTGGTTGGAATAG
Source organism: Streptococcus sp. CL6.22 (assembly GCF_049738055.1). GTDB lineage: Bacteria > Bacillota > Bacilli > Lactobacillales > Streptococcaceae > Streptococcus > Streptococcus mitis_DJ. The sequence continues at coordinate 117,618 of NZ_JBKOTV010000006.1, forward strand.
TCCTTGTTTGTCAGCTGGTCTTGTACCTTCTGACGGATTTCCTTGAGGTGATTTTTAGTTGGAATAACCTTTATCAAGATACCGTCTTTGGATAAAACGCGACGAAATTCTCCATAGTTGGCAGGTGAGAAGATATCAAGCAGGATATCCATACTGGCGTCTTTTATAGGAAGTCGTGCCAAGTCACCAACGAACCAATTGACTGCCCAGTTGGGTTCGCTCTTGGCAGCGATTTGGACGGAATCTTTGGAAATGTCGAAGGCATAGAAGGTTTTGTCAGGATGGCTTTCTTGGAGTTTACGAGAATAGAAACCTTCACCACAACCGATATCTAAAATTGTTTTGGCATTTTTTGAGTTTGAAAGTAAATCAGATACAGCCTCTAGAATAGCTTGATAAAATCCAGCTTCTAGGATTTGCTGGCGATTTTGGAAGTTTTCCTTGTCGTAGTTGGCAGATTGCTTGATTTGAGGTGCCAGATTGACATAGCCGAATTTTGACAGATCAAAAGAATGGTGATTGCTACACTTGAGACTGCTAGCTACTAGAGGTAGCTTTTCTTGACAGATGGGACAGGCAAAGGCAGTAGCAGAAGCAAAACGTTGAAGTTTGGGTTTGAGATTTGTATTCATAGTTTAAGTGTATCAAAAGAGGCAAATGAAAGCAACTTTAGGAATAAGTAGATGGGAGATTCAGTAGAAATAAAACTAATTCTCCAATTTATAGAATAAAATTGCTTTTATATCGAAATTTCTATATAATAATGATAAGGAGGAAATAAGTATGTTAAAAGAAGTATTAACCGTTGCAAAAGTTGCGAAAAAATCATCACTCTTTTTGGGTGGTGTCGCATTTGGTACCCTTGGCTTGAAAATCTTAGCAAGTAAGGAAGCTAAAAAAGGTTATTCTAAAGCTTTGGCTAAGGCTTACAAGTTGAAAGACGGGCTAGATGCATCTGTTTCTGTTGTGAAACAACATGGAGACGATGTCTTGCAAGATGCCAAATATTTGTACGAGCAAGAGAAAAAAGAAGAGCAATTAGATAGCCTTATAGGAGAATAATATGTCTTTTAAAGTGCTACATAGAGGATACCAACATATCCGACTATCATCTTCTTTTTCACTCACCTTGGATATTCAAGACTATCTTCGTTCCTTGGCGAGAGATGAAAAGGGGATTGAGTCTATCCAGTTTTACATGGATCAACAGCACTTTACTCTACGTATAAAAGAAGGCTTTTCTGTATTAGATAATGCAGAAGCCTTTTTAAAAAGAATTGATAAAGGGAAAGTTTCTGAGTTGATGACTCTTCCCATTCGTAGAGAAGAGAGTGCTTATTCTATTGTTTCAGGTGCAGCGATTAAGCGTATACTTTTTCGTAGTTTTGTGCCGTATCCTATTCGCTATATATGGACTTGTTATCAGGCTTTTGGCTATATTAGAGAAGCCTATCAAACACTAGCGCGTAAGGAACTAACGATGGAGGTCTTGGACTGTTCGGCGATTTTATTGTCCTTGTTTATGAACCAATCCAAGACAGCTAGCAATATCATGTTTATGCTTGATTTGGGGAATCATTTAGATCAGTGGTCCTTGAAAAAAACTGCAACAGATTTAGAACAAAGCCTTCTTGCAAAAGAGAGCGATGTATTCTTAGTACAGGGCGATACGGTTGTTAGTATCAAGAGTTCCGATGTTCAAATAGGAGATGTCTTGGTCCTATCTCAAGGAAATGAAATTCTGTTTGATGGACAAGTAGTTTCAGGTTTAGGTATGGTCAACGAAAGTTCCTTGACGGGAGAGAGTTTTCCAGTTGAAAAAAGAGAGTCTGATTTGGTTTGTGCAAATACAGTATTAGAAACTGGAGAGTTACGCATTCGTGTAACCGATAATCAGATGAACAGCCGGATTTTACAACTGATTGAGTTGATGAAGAAATCTGAAGAAAACAAGAAAACGAAACAACGCTATTTCATCAAGATGGCGGATAAGGTCGTCAAATATAATTTCTTGGGGGCTGGGCTGACTTACCTATTGACAGGTTCTTTTTCTAAGGCTATTTCTTTCCTATTGGTCGATTTCTCCTGCGCTTTGAAAATCTCTACTCCTGTAGCTTATTTGACAGCTATCAAGGAGGGGTTGAATCGTGAAATGGTGATTAAGGATGGAGATGTTCTGGAGAAATACCTGGAAGTTGATACTTTCTTGTTTGATAAGACGGGAACAATCACAACTAGTTATCCTATAGTTGAAAAGGTGTTACCTTTTGGGGACTATAGTGAGGAAGATATTCTCAGAATCAGTGCCTGTCTTGAGGAACACATTTATCATCCTATTGCTAATGCCATCGTCAAGCAAGCTGAGATAGAGGGGATTGAACATGAGGAAATGCATGGGAAACTCCAATATATTGCAAGCAAGGGGATCAAATCTCATATAGATGGGCAACCAGTTCTTATTGGGAATTATGTCTTGATGCAGGATGAGCAGATTCATATCAGTTCAGAACAAAATGCTTTAATTGAAGAGTACAAGAGTCACTACAATCTCTTATTCTTGGCTTATCAGAATGAATTGATTGGAATGTTCTGCATTCATACTCCTTTGAGAAAAGAAGCAAAAGCAGCCTTGGAGAAACTTAAGGCACAAGGGAAAAAATTGATTCTGGCAACAGGGGACACCTTGGTTAGAACAGAGGAATTAGTCAAAGATTTGCCCTTTGATCAGGTCTATACAGACTTGAAACCTGATGGAAAATTTGAGTTAGTAGAGGAACTGCAGAAAGCAGGTCACACTATTTTGATGGTTGGAGATGGCTTGAATGACTCAGCTGCTCTAACCCTATCAGATATCGGTGTGGTGATGAATGAGAGTGCAGATATTTCTAAGCAGATGAGCGATATCTTATTGTTAGATAATCGTTTGGATTTCTTCCAAGAGTTGGATTGGCTATCATCATCTTTGCAAACACTCATCAAGAAGAATATTCAAGATACCGTTGTAGTAAATAGTAGTTTGATTGGCTTTGGCTTATTTAATTGGCTCAGTCCTTCAAATCTCTCTATCTTACATAATCTAACAACCTTGCGCATAGTCCTGCGTAGCCTGTCTATTAAGGCTAGATAGATGTGGTTATCAACAACAAAAAGGAGTTACCTTTCTCGAGGTTAACTCCTTTTTTATAGGTAAATGTTGAACAGTTTAGTAAGTCAATACAAAATATTTCTTCTTGCCGCGACGGATAACAGTCAGTTCGTTCTCTAACTTATCAGCGTCACTCAAGACATAGTCAAGGTCTTGGATGCGGTCACCGTTGACGTAGATAGCTCCGTTTTGGACGTCTTCACGGGCTTGGCGTTTTGAGTTAACCACACCAGATGAGACGAGCAGTTCCACGATATTGTGATTTTCATCTGCTTGAACTTGGTAGTTTGGCACTCCACGAAGTCCTTGTTTGAGCTCTTTAACAGAAAGGTTTTTGATGTTTCCTGCAAAGAGTTGCTCAGTGATGTTAAGGGCTTCTTTGTAAGCTTCTTCTCCATGTACAAGTGTTACTACTTCACGAGCGAGGACTTTTTGAGCCAAACGTTCGTGTGGTGCTGCTTCGAATTGCTTACGGATGTCTTCAATCTCGTCTAATGACAAGAAAGTAAAAATCTTCAAGAAACGAACAGCGTCAGCGTCCATCACGTTCATCCAGAATTGGTACATTTCGTATGGAGAAGTCTTTTCAGGATTGAGCCAAACTGCGTTTCCTTCTGATTTACCAAATTTCTTACCAGTTGCATCGGTAATCAGTGGTACAGTGATAACGTGACCAGTCTTATCAGCTTTACGACGAAGCAATTCAGTACCAGCTGTCATATTTCCCCACTGGTCAGAACCACCGATTTGAAGCGTTACGTTGTGGTCTTGGTTAAGGACGAAGAAGTCGTAACCTTGCATGATTTGGTAAGCGAACTCAGTGTAAGAAATTCCTGTTTCAATCCGTTTTTTCACAGACTCCTTGCTCATCATGTAGTTGACAGTAAAGTATTTTCCGATATCACGGAGGAAATCAATGAAGCTGATGCTGCCAAACCAGTCGTAGTTGTTGACCATGACAGCCTTGTTTTCCCCATTTTCAAAGTCAAGAAAACGAGAAAGTTGTCCTTGGATAGACTTGACCCAGCCATCTACTGTGTCTTTTGTTTGGAGACTACGTTCAGCATCTTTGAAGGACGGATCTCCGATGAGACCTGTAGCACCGCCAACGAGCGCATAGGGTTTGTGACCTGCTAGCTGCAAGCGACGACTTGTCAAGATTGCGACAAGGTGGCCTAGGTGAAGGCTGTCAGCAGTTGGATCGTAGCCAGTATAATAAGAAACTTGACCTTCTTCTAGGGCTTTACGCAAAGCTTCTTCATCAGTCGTTTGAAAAATCAAACCACGCTCTTTTAGCTCATCAAAAATGTGCATGTGTCTTTTCTCCTTTTTAAAAATATTGTTTCTACCTATTGTATCACAAACTTGGGCAATAGCCTAGTAGAATAAGGAAGAAAGTGGCTATTTTATTGAAAGTTTACCTTTTATGGTATAATAGATAGAGTGAGGAAATCCATGCAAAATCAATTAAATGAATTAAAACGAAAAATGCTGGAATTTTTCCAGCTAGTAAAATCAAAAATAAATCATAAAAAATCAGAGAAAGTCTCAGAAGAGAAGAAGTCGGATGGGACAGGTGGGAAAGTTCTGGCTATCTTAGGTAGCATTTTAGCTGCTATCAAGGGAATTTTGAATACTCTCTTTATTCTAGGCTTTATCGGTGGACTTTTTGGTGCTGGTGTAGCTCTTGGTTATGGAGTTGCTTTGTTTGACAAGGCTAAGGTTCCCCAATCGGAGGACTTGGTCAAGCAGGTTAAAAATATTTCTTCTATCTCAGAAATTGTTTATGCAGATGGGAGTGTCATTGCTTCTATCGAGAGTGATTTACTGAGAACTTCTGTCTCATCTGAGGAAATATCGGACAATCTCAAAAAGGCTATTGTTGCAACTGAGGACGAACATTTCCTTGAACATAATGGGGTTGTGCCAAAAGCTGTGATTCGGGCGACTTTGGGAACCTTTGCAGGTTTGGGCTCATCTAGTGGAGGCTCGACCTTGACCCAACAGTTAATCAAGCAACAAGTAGTCGGAGATGCTCCAACTTTGGCTCGTAAGGCTACAGAAATTGTCGATGCCCTTGCCTTGGAACGTAACATGAGCAAGGACGAAATCTTGACGACTTATCTCAATGTTGCTCCCTTTGGTCGAAATCATAAAGGGCAGAATATTGCTGGTGCCCAGCAAGCTGCTGAAGGGATTTTCGGTATCGATGCTAACAAGCTGAGTATTCCTCAAGCTGCCTTCCTAGCAGGTTTGCCACAGAGTCCGATTACTTATTCCCCTTATGAAAATACTGGAGAGTTAAAGAGTGATGACGACTTAGAACTTGGTTTGAAGCGGGCCAAGGATGTTCTCTACAACATGTACCGTACGGGTGCTCTGACTCAGGAAGAATACGACCAGTACAAGGATTATAATCTCAAACAAGACTTCTTGCCATCAGGAACTGTCAATGCTGTTTCGAGAGATTATCTCTACTTTACAGCTATGTCTGAAGCGACAGACCGTATGTATGATTATTTAGTTCAGCAGGATAATGTCTCTAGCCAAGAGTTGAAAAACGAGTCGATTCAAAAGGCCTATCATGAGCGGGCTGAGCAGGAACTAAGTAATGGCGGTTATAAAATCACTACAACGATCAACAAAAAAATCCATAACGCCATGCAAAATGCAGTTGCTAACTACGGTCGTTTGGTAGATGATTCGACTGGACAGCCTGAAGTAGGGAATGTTTTGATGGACAATAAAACGGGGGCTGTTCTAGGATTTGTTGGTGGTCGTAACTATCAGACAAACCAAAACAATCACGCCTTTGATACCAAGCGTTCGCCAGCCTCTACAACCAAGCCTTTGCTGGCCTACGGTATTGCCATTGACCAAGGTTTGATGGGAAGCGCTAGTATCTTGTCAAATTATCCGACAAAATTTTCTAATGGAAATCCTATCATGTATGTAAACAGTCCAGGTACAGGTATGATGACCCTGGGTGAAGCCTTGAACTATTCATGGAATATCCCAGCCTATTGGACTTATCGCATGCTACGTGAGAAGGGTGTGGATGTCAAGGGTTACATGGAGAAAATGGGTTACGAGATTCCGGAGTACGGTATTGAAAGTCTGCCTATGGGTGGTGGTATTGAAGTTACAGTCGCCCAGCATACCAATGGTTATCAAACAATTGCTAATAACGGTGTCTACCATCAGAAACATGTGATTTCTAAGATTGAATCATCTGATGGTAGAGTAATCTATGAATTCCAAGACAAACCAGTTCAAGTGTACTCGAAGGCAACGGCAACAATTATGCAGAGTTTGCTTCGTGAGGTGATTTCATCTCGGATCACTTCAAGTTTCCAAACGGATTTGGCTTCTATCAATTCAAGCTTAGCTCGTGCAGACTGGATTGGTAAGACTGGTACAACTAATGAAGATGAAAATATGTGGCTCATGCTGTCAACACCAAGATTGACTCTAGGTGGTTGGCTAGGGCATGATGACAACCGCCCGATGGCTAAGGGGGCTGGGCATTATCGAAATGCCAAATATATGGCTTACTTGGTCAATGCTATCCAACAGGCTGAGCCTGGTGTTTGGGGCAATGAACGCTTTAATCTTGATTCTAGTGTGACCCAATCTCAGGTCCTCAAATCTACAGGGCAAAAGCCGGGCAAAGTATCCGTTAATGGAAAAACGGTGGATCTTTCAGGGGCTACTGTAACGAGTTATTGGGCTAATAAGGCGGGAGCTCCTACGACAAGCTATCACTTTGCTATTGGAGGAAGTGAAGCAGATTACCAAAATGCTTGGTCAAGTATTATTGGTAGTTTCTCATCTACACCAAGTTCAAGTAGTAGTTCTAGCAGTACATCAAGTTCATCATCTACACAACCAAATAGTAGAAGATAGGAAAGTGGCATTGATTGCCACTTTTTTCTTTTTTCCTTTCGTGTTACAATAAAGGTATGAATCAGTATCAGAAAAAGATTGTTAAAGGAACTATTTATTCGCTCCTATCCGGCTTAATCTGGGGAATCTGTGGAATTTTAGGAGAATATTTCTTTACTCATTATCAAGTGTCCTCTGGCTGGATTACCTCTATGCGTTTGACACTGGCAGGGAGTCTTGTGCTCATTTGGTCTGCAGTGCAATTAAAATCGCAAGTGCTAGATATTTGGCGAGATAAGAAAAATTACCTACCCTTTTTAGCCTATGCTATTTTGGGGATTTTTTCAGTTCAGTATTTTTTCTACCTCTGCGTAGAATATTCTAATGCAGCGACAGCAACTATTTTACAGTTTATTAGCCCTGTCTTTATCCTCTTTTACAATCGCTTGGTTTATCAAAAACGAGCGTCAAAAAGTGCTATTCTTTATGTTTTGGTTGCCATGTTGGGTGTTTGCCTGATGGCGACAAAGGGAGATCTCTCTCAATTATCCATGACACCACTAGCACTTGTGACGGGTTTGCTGAGTGCCATGGGGGTCATGTTTAATGTTATCTTACCTCAACCTTTTGCGAAGCGTTATGGTTTTGTTCCCACGGTTGGGTGGGGGATGATTTTGGCAGGTTTGTTTAGCAATGTCCTTTCCCCTGTTTACAAGCTCTCCTTTACTCCTGATATTTGGAGTATCTTGATTTGTCTCATTATTGCTTTCTTTGGGACAGCTTTTGCTTTTTTTATTTCCATGAAGGCTGTGTCCTTGGTTTCTCCTTTGGTGGTTTCCGTTATTAGTGCCAGTGAACCTCTCTCTTCTGCCCTTTTGAGTGTTTTATTTTTAGGTTTAGTAGTGGATTGGTCCCTTCTTCTAGCTATGGCCTTGATTATTTTACCTATGATTTTCCTATCGATAGAAGAAGCGAAAGAAAGTAAATAAAAAGTCTTTTCTTAATTCTAAAAGTGTGCTATACTAGAATAGTCAATAAAACACGGGGAGATAGTTGTGAAGAGTGTTTTTAGGTTGTATCGGTAGGGGCTTGCTTTTACCGACAGCACGTTTTATCTCACATCCCTAAAAATCATACCTAAAAACAAACAAAAAGGCTTCAAATTTGAGGCCTTTTTTGGTAGAATAGGTATCATTAAAATGAACTAGGAGGCGCCTATGACTGCTACAAAAATGAACGCTCAAGAAATTATCCAATTTATCGCCAATGCTGAAAAGAAAACCAGTGTGAAAGTAACATTTGAGGGACAACTCGCAACTGCTGTACCTAGCTCTGTTGTCAAACTAGGAAATGTTCTATTCGGAGACTGGAAGGACGTGGCTCCGCTTCTCGATGGTTTGGTAGAAAATCAAGACTATGTTGTTGAGCAAGATGCTCGCAATTCTGCAGTTCCCTTGCTAGACAAACGTGCTATCAACGCTCGTATCGAGCCAGGTGCTATTATCCGTGACCAAGTTGAAATTGGAGACAATGCTGTTATCATGATGGGGGCTGTTATCAATATCGGTGCTGAAATTGGTGCAGGAACTATGATTGACATGGGTGCCATCCTTGGTGGCCGTGCTATCGTTGGGAAAAACAGTCACGTTGGTGCAGGTGCGGTTCTTGCAGGTGTGATTGAGCCAGCTAGCGCAGAACCAGTCCGTGTTGGAGACAATGTTCTCATCGGTGCCAATGCAGTAGTTATCGAAGGGGTCCAAATCGGTAGTGGTTCAGTTGTTGCAGCAGGAGCTATTGTTACCCAAGATGTCCCAGAAAACGTGGTGGTAGCAGGTGTTCCAGCTCGCATTATCAAAGAGATTGATGCCCAAACCCAACAAAAAACAGCGCTAGAGGATGCGCTTCGTACCTTATAATTGTAAAAGTAATAAAGAGGCGGAACCCTTCTTCCAGCCTCTTTCTGCTATATCGGAGGATAGATAGATGTTAGATTTGATTCAGACTAGACGAGATTTGCACCAGATTCCAGAGATTGGCTTGGAGGAGTTCAAGACTCATGCTTATTTGCTGGATGTGATTGAAAAATTGACTGCGGGCAAGGAGTTTGTTCAAGTTCGTACTTGGCGGACAGGTATTTTGGTTTACTTGCAGGGAAGTCAGCCAGAGCGTACCATTGGTTGGCGAACAGACATTGATGGTCTGCCTATCGTCGAACAAACAGGACTTCCTTTCGCTTCTCAGCACCAAGGTCGTATGCACGCTTGTGGCCATGATTTCCACATGACTATTGCCTTGGGCTGCCTTGAGCGAGCCCTTGAGGAGCAACCAAAGAACAATCTGCTCTTTTTGTTTCAGCCTGCTGAAGAAAATGAAGCTGGTGGCATGCTCATGTATGAGGATGGCGCTTTTGGAGACTGGTTGCCAGACCAGTTTTATGGCCTTCATGTTAGGCCAGATTTGAAGGTTGGTCAGATTGCGACCAATACTCATACACTCTTTGCAGGGACTTGTGAGGTGAAGATTCGTTTCAAAGGCAAAGGTGGCCACGCAGCCTTTCCACATGAAGCCAATGACGCTTTGGTGGCTGCTAGTTACTTTGTGACCCAGGTGCAGTCAGTTGTCAGCCGCAATGTCAACCCAATCGAGGGAGCAGTGGTGACCTTTGGAGTTTTCCAAGCTGGAACAACCAATAATGTCATCACAGACACAGCCTTTTTGCATGGAACTATTCGGGCTTTGACACAGGACATGAGTCTCTTGGTGCAAAAGCGGGTCAAAACAGTTGCAGAAGGGGTTGCAGCTGCCTTCGATATGGAAGTCGAAGTGGAACTCAAACAAGGTGGTTACCTGCCTGTTGAGAACCATCCAGCCTTGGCGCGTGAACTGATGGACTTCTTTGAAGAAAAAGACGGAATTGAGTTGATTGATATCGAACCTGCTATGACAGGTGAAGACTTTGGTTATCTCCTTTCAAAAGTTGATGGCGTTATGTTCTGGCTAGGTATTGATAGTCCCTACGCCCTTCATCACCCTCAGATGAGTCCTAAGGAAGAAGCATTAGCTATTGGGGTGGATGCGGTCTTTAGTTTCCTGAAAAAGAAGGCAGCAGAATAGAGGGGTTGTCTATGAAATCGGAATTACGTAAGCAAGTCTTGCGAGAAATGAAGGCTATATCTCAAGAGCAAAAACAGTTTATAGATCAAACTTTAACCGAAAGACTTTTACAACACCCCTTTTACCAAGAAGCTAAGATCATCGCAACCTACCTCTCTTTTCCTCATGAGTTTCAAACGCAGGAACTGATTGAGCAGGCGCTGAAGGACGGCAAGAAGGTTCTGATACCCAAAACTTATCCCAAGGGACGCATGAACTTTGTAGTCTATGATCCGCAACAGTTGGTAAAAACTTCCTTTGGCTTACTGGAACCACAGGGAGATTTGGAAGTGGTGGATGCCTCTCAGATTGATTTGATTCATGTTCCGGGCTTGGTTTTTACGACGAAAGGATATCGGATAGGATACGGTGGAGGTTATTATGATCGCTATCTGAAACATTTTTCTGGTCATACTTTGAGTACGATATATCCTTGTCAAATTCAGGACTTTATCCCTGAAAACCATGATATTCCTGTTCAGGAGGTTCTGATTGATGAAGGAAATCTTTGATAGACGTTACCCTGTGACGAGTTTCTTCCTCTTAGTGACGGCCTTGGTGTTTTTACTAATGTTGGTGACTACAGGAGGAAACTTTGACAGGGCGGATACATTATTTCGATTTGGAGCCATGTATGGGCCAGCTATTCGCCTCTTTCCTGAGCAAATTTGGCGTCTCTTTTCTGCCATTTTTGTTCATATTGGTTGGGAGCATTTCATTGTTAATATGCTTTCCCTTTATTATCTTGGTAGACAAGTAGAGGAAATTTTCGGATCCAAGAAGTTTTTCTTTCTCTATCTCTTATCTGGAATGATGGGCAATCTCTTTGTTTTTGTATTTAGTCCAAAATCCTTAGCAGCAGGAGCTTCTACTTCTCTCTATGGGCTATTTGCCGCGATTATCATTCTTCGCTATGCTACGCGTAATCCTTATATCCAGCAGTTGGGGCAATCCTATCTGACACTTTTTGTGGTTAATATTATTGGAAGTGTTCTGATTCCAGGAATCAGCCTAGCAGGCCATATCGGGGGAGCAGTTGGTGGAGCATTTCTAGCAATTATCTTTCCAGTTCGAGGAGAAAGACGGATGTATAGTACCAGCCAGAGGTTAGGAGCGGTAGTCTTGTTTGTAGGACTCGCAGTCTTGCTTCTCTACAGGGGAATGGGGTTGTGAGAGCTTATAATAATAGTTGTGTAATGAAAAAAGATAAGGCATTT